>JABLYK010000020.1 GCA_018265835.1 Oscillospiraceae bacterium
GCTTGCCGAGGGCGATGTCCATCTTCTCCTGCCCGGCCTTGGTCTTGGGCTCGATGGCGACGCGGATAACCGGTTCCGGGAACTCCATGGACTCCAGGACAATGGGATCCTTTTCGTCGCACAGCGTATCGCCGGTCGTGGTGTTTTTCAGGCCGACCGCCGCCGCGATATCGCCGGAATAAACCTGCGAGATATCCTCACGGTGGTTGGCATGCATCTGAAGAATACGGCCCAGACGCTCGCGCTGACCCTTGGTGGAGTTCATCACGGTCTTGCCTGCTTCGGCGCTACCGGAGTAGACACGGAAGAACGCCAGACGGCCAACGTACGGGTCGGTCATGATCTTAAATGCCAGAGCCGAGAACGGCGCGGAATCATCCGCATGACGCTCCTTGGTATCGCCGGTCTTGGGATTGGTACCTTCGATCGGCGGGATATCCAGCGGAGACGGCATATAGTCCACGATCGCGTCAAGCAGCTTCTGCACGCCCTTATTCTTATAGGATGTGCCGCAGACGATGGGAACCATCTTAACCTGCGTGGTCGCCTTGCGGATTGCAGCCTTGATCTTTTCGCTCGGAACGGGCTCTCCCTCGAGGTAGAGCTCCATGATCTCATCGTCGAAATCGGAGATCGCTTCCAGCAGCTTCTCGCGGTATTCCTCCGCCAGCTCGCGCATGTCTTCCGGAATTTCCTCAACGCGCATGTCCTTGCCGAGATCGTCGTAATAGATGTCGGCGTTCATCTCAATGAGATCGACGATGCCGCGGAAATCCGCTTCCTTGCCGATGGGGAGCTGGATCGGGACCGCGTTGCACCGCAGCCGCTCATAGACCATGTTGACCACGTTGTAGAAATCCGCGCCCATGATGTCCATCTTGTTGACGTAAATCATACGCGGGACGTTGTAGTGATCCGCCTGTCTCCAGACCGTTTCGGACTGAGGCTCGACGCCGCCTTTGGCACAGAGGACGGTCACGCAGCCATCGAGCACACGCAGGGAACGCTCGACCTCAACGGTGAAGTCCACGTGACCCGGGGTGTCGATGATGTTGATGCGGGTGCCTTTCCAGAAGCAAGTGGTCGCAGCGCTCGTGATGGTGATGCCGCGCTCCTGCTCCTGCTCCATCCAGTCCATGGTGGCAGTGCCCTCATGGGTCTCGCCGATCTTGTAGTTGACGCCGGTGTAGAACAAAATGCGTTCCGTCGTCGTCGTCTTGCCGGCGTCGATGTGCGCCATGATACCGATATTTCTTGTGTTTTCCAGGGAATATTGTCTGGGCATAATTGATAGCTCCTAGTTTGAAGATTACCAGCGGAAGTGGGCGAACGCCTTGTTGGATTCGGCCATCTTGTGGGTATCTTCGCGCTTTTTCACTGCGGCGCCGGTATTGTTGCAGGCGTCCATAATCTCGCCGGCCAGGCGTTCCTTCATGGTCTTCTCGCTGCGCTTGCGGGCATAGCCGGTCAGCCAGCGGAGACCCAGAGTCTGACGTCTTTCAGGTCTGACTTCCATAGGAACCTGATAAGTCGCGCCGCCGACACGGCGGGCCTTGACTTCGAGGCTCGGCATGATATTGTTCATTGCTTCGGTAAAGGCCTCCAGCGGCTCTTTGCCGGTCTTTTCCTTGATGATGTCAAAAGCATCGTAAACGACCTTCTGAGCAACACCCTTTTTGCCGTCGAGCATGACGCTGTTGATGAGCTTGGTCACCAGCACGCTGTTATACATCGGATCAGGCAAAATTTCTCTTTTGGGAACGTTACCTCTTCTGGGCACTATACTTCCCTCCTTCATTAAAAAATGACTTCACAGGTACTCGAAGATGCGGTGCATCTCCGTCTGCGCCCCGGGGTTAACGAATACATATATATCAGTTAACAACAGGGCAAAATTTGCTGTTGGAACTTACTTCTTTCCTGCCTTCGGCCGCTTGGCACCGTACTTGGAACGGGCCTGCATACGTCCGGAAACGCCCTGCGTATCGAGCGTGCCGCGGATGATGTGGTAACGAACGCCAGGAAGGTCCTTGACACGGCCGCCGCGGATCATAACGACGCTATGCTCCTGCAGGTTGTGACCGATGCCCGGGATGTAGGCGGTTACCTCGTAGCCGTTGGTCAGACGCACACGGGCGATCTTACGAAGCGCGGAGTTCGGCTTCTTGGGGGTAGAGGTACGCACTGCGGTGCAGACGCCTCTCTTCTGAGGTGCGCTCAGGTCGGTCTCGCGGTTCTTCAGGGTGTTCAGACCCTTCTGCATTGCCGGAGAAGTGGACTTGTAGGTTACCTTTTCTCTGCCCTTTCTTACCAGCTGGTTAAAAGTCGGCATGATTTTCCTCCTTTCCTCAATGATGCAAAATTTTATTTATACGGTGCCGGAAGCGGCGCCGGATAAACCGTGATTTTGTCCACAAAAGCCTGCATTTTCAGCAGTTTTTTGTGCTCTTTTTACAGGCGCGGCCCATTTTAGGGCACATGCCCGCGCGAAAAAGAATTTTAGCATATTGCACAAGATTAGTCAAGAACTTTTATTGATAATTCAATCAAAAAAATTTACCGGGTCACAGCGGCCCGGTAATTTTTTTGATGGGGACAGGCCTGCCGCTGTGCGCAGGCCAGTGTTCTTTACGGGTGCGGCTTCCCTTCCCGGTAGTTTTTCATCACGTCGGCGAACAGCTCCGCGCTGGACGGCGGCGTCCATGTAATGGCGTTAGCGCCGGCCTCGATGGTCTGCCGGATGGATTCCTCCGTCGGTCCGCCGGTCGCAATGATGGGGTATTCCGGGAAGCGATCGCGGATCTCCGCGACGATCTCCGGCGTTTTCGCTCCGGCTGCCACATTCAGAATGGTCGCGCCGTCCTCAATGCGGTGGCGATAGTTCGTATCGTCGTTGGCGACTGTCACCACGATCGGCACATCCACGACATTCGAGATCCGCGAAATGATCCTCCCCGGCGTCGGCGCATTGACCACAACACCGGTCGCACCCTGCATCTCGGCATACATGGCCAGATTCACCACGCGCTTGCCCGTGGTCAACCCGCCGCCCACGCCAACAAACACCGGCAAATCGGATGCCATCAGCAGCGCCTGTGTGATGATCGGCTGCGGCGTAAACGGATACACTGCCATGACGGCATCCGCATTGATATTGCGGATGATGGCCAGGTCCGTGGAAAACACAAGGGACTTGATTCGCTTTCCAAACACCATGATGCCGCTGCATTCACGGATCACCGACGGCACACGCAGCGCAAACTGGCGCAGCGTGCCGTCAATCGGCGTGGGCATGCGCTTGGCAACGTGGACGTCACCGGGCGTCAGTACCTGCCGCGGTGTCTCCTTTCCCGCCGTCTCCGCTTCTGCTGCCATCACACCGCCAAGGCTGAGCATCTGTTCCATCACAGCCGTATCGCCTTCTGTATTGAGCGGCGTCTCGACCGCACGCTCCCGCTCCATGGTCACTTCTGATTCTCTCTGATTTTCCATGGTGATCCCTCCTGTCTCGCTTGACTTTCCTGCCGCAGCGTGGTTTAATTGCGTCAGGAAATATTGATCGGTTGAAACCAAAGTTTCGTTTTTCGTTTAACGTAACTTTGGTATAATCCATATTGGGACATTTGTCAAGCCCATTCTTCAAACTTAATGGAAATTTAATGATTTGGAGGAAGATGTTCTGTGAAAAAAGAGGAAGACGACGCACCTGTGCGCCGTGTCCGTCCGGTTGAGCCTCCACTCAGCGATGAGCCTGATCTGAACGGTTTCGGCCCTGTGTTTCGCGCACGGCTGACTTATTTGATGAACGGCAACAGTGCGCTGCGCCGCCCCATCAACACGCAGGAGCTGGCCGATGAGATCGGCGTCAGCCGTCCGGCCATTCGCAAGTATCTGCGCCCTTCGGACCGCAAAGAGATCACCGTGCCGTCGGCGTTGATTGTCTGCCGCATCGCGCGTTTTTTCCATACCTCGCCAAACTTTTTGCTCGGCTTCGATGAAGATGCATCCGAGGAAGAGAAAATGTCTGCCGAGAGCGATAGTTACAGTGCGCTCGGTTTGAGTCAGGCTGCGATCGACCGGCTCAAGGCAATGCGCTCGCGCGCGGCAAAGGACCCGCAGATGGCCGCACAGCTCAAGCTTCTGGACCGGGTCATTTGCAGCTACGCCGATGAAGCCGGAAAACTGTATTAAAAAACACACTGCAAACCAAAGTTTGCAGTGTGTTTTTCATTCGCCTGTGACAATTCTTTTTTCTTTCTTAAGATTAGGATAAATTTGGAATAATCCTTGACACTCATTTTAATTTGTTATATCATGAAGTTCAATTGACTTTTCGAGTTGGAATGTTTGTTTTTACATGATTCACATGACCTCACAATGTATATCGACGGTCAAAGAGGTGGAACTATGAAAAAAGTTTTATTTATTATATATAGTCATTCCCTGGGCGGTGGCGCTGAAAAGATACTCACCACAATTGTAAACAATTTAAATCCGGAGAAATATCAGATCGACATTCAGGAATATGCACACTTTGACGTAAAGGCCGAACCAATTGACCCTCGCGTGCATTATCTCCCCCCCATCGTTTCCATGGCAGATGAAAGCAAATTGGTGCGTTTGTGTAAGAATCTGCAGGTTTTTTCGTTTCCTTATTTTTTAAAGAAGCGAGAAGCGCAGTATGATCTTGAAATATCATTCAATTACTTGATCCCCACATTCTTATTATCCGGAACTACTCCGGCCATTGCATGGTTTCATGGCGATATCTACGACCTGGAGCACCGGCCCTATTTCCGAGCCTTGGAGCGTAGAGCCCTTCAGAAGGTATCCAAAATCGTTACGATTTCCAATAACACCTTTTGCTCCGTAAAAAAGGTTTACCCCGAATTCATGTCCAAAACGATGCTCATTCACAACGGCTTTGACACCGCTGCCATTCAGGCTGCCGGGAATGACTCCTGCGATGTACGGTTGCAGCAGCCTGCAATTGCTGCCGTCGGGCGCCTAGACGACAACAAGCGGCCGCTGTTCTTGCTGGATGTGCTGAAAGTCTTAAAGGATCAGGGAAAGACCGTATACCTCTATTATATTGGGCAAGGTTCGCTTCAGCATGAGCTTGAAGACAAAATCCGTGCATACCAACTGGAAGATCAAGTTTTTCTGCTCGGATACCGCACAAATCCCTATCCGATCATGTCTCAGTGCCGCGCAATCTGTGTTGCTTCAAAAAGCGAGGGGTTCCCCACTGTACTTGCTGAGGGTATGGCTTTGGGCGTGCCGTTTGTCAGTACCAGTGTCGGCGGTACGGAAGAACTTTCCGCGCAGGGGCAATGCGGTATTTTGGCGGATACCGTTGCGGAATATGCGGCGGCAATTGATCGTGTGGTATTAGACGACACGTCTCATACTGCAATGCAGCAATCTTGTTTGAAGCATATTGAAGAATTTAGTCTTCCCACTCAAATTCAGAAAATTGAGGCTTTAATAGACTCTGTGATCGGCTAAAGTATCGAGTACAGAATTTCGTCATATATTGAGGAACTGTCGTTGAAGAAAAAATCACTGCTCGAAAATATCATATATAATGTTGTATATCAAATTCTGGTTACGGCATTGCCCATCATTACTTCCCCCTACACCGCAAGAGTTCTCGGACTCCGCACAAATGGCTATCACTCCTATACAGAAAGCATTGTAACTTATTTTATTATATTTGGTTTTTTGGGTACAGCGCTATATGGCACAAGGAAAATTGCTTATGTGCGCGATATACCGGGAAAACTTACGCAAACGGCGTGGGATATCATCTGGCTCCGGTTTATTTTGATGACCATTACATTGGCGGTTTACATCCCATTGCTGTGTATTCACAACGAATTTGCTTATTTATACCGGATTCAGATTATCAACATTCTGGCAGCCGGTTTAGACATCTCGTGGTTCTTCCAAGGTGTTGAAGATTTCAAGCGTGTTGCCTTGCGAAACATGCTTGTAAAGCTCGCCTACGTAATTTGTCTTTTCACGCTGATTAAATCCCCAGACGATCTGTCCCTTTACGTTTTTTTGATCGTTACAAGTGCATTTTTCGGCAATCTCGTCATGTGGTTCTTCCTGCCACAGTATCTGGGCGGGAAATCCATTTGCCGACCAGAAAATCTGAAACCGCATCTGGTTGCGAGTCTGGGGCTCTTCATTCCGCAGATCACCAATTACGTCTATGCCCTGCTGGATCGTTCCATGTTAAAGTGGATGACCGGCAACACGGATTATGTTTCCATTTATGATTATGGTCAACGCATCATTCGGGCTGTAACCGCCGTTTTGCAGTCTGTCGGCTATGTCATGATGGCTAGGATCTCAAATTTACAGGCTGCAAACGATCAAAGCCAGATTCAAGATTATATTCAAAAATCCATGAATCTAACACTTTTTTTCGCATTACCAATCATGTTTGGTATTGGTGGAATTGCAAGCGATTTTGCACCGGTGTTTCTCGGTGACGAGTTTTCTCGTGTCAGCCTGGTTTTGCAGTTGCTCTGTCCGTTAGCCGTTACGCTGTCCGTAAACAGCGTTTTGGGCGTTCAGCTGTTGATATCCGTTGGAAAAGAACGCCAGTACACCGTTGCAACAACTGCGGGCGCTATCGTAAATACCGTCACCAACCTGCTGTTGCTCCAATCCTGCAATGTGGTAGGCGCCTGCATCTCCTCTCTGGCTGCTGAAGTCGTCGTCATGGCAATTACTTATCATGCATCCAGAGCCTATCTGAACGTAAAGCAAATTGCCAAGGAAAGTGCAGCTCCTTTTTTGGCGTCTGTTGTAATGTTCGGAATTGTTTTCGCCATACAGAAGCTGCACATAAACATCGTTGTACGACTGATCCTCGAAATTGGGATTGGGGCCGGGTTTTACGGCGCTGCTATGTATCTTACAAAAAACAAAATCATGATGGCGATCTGTTCCAAATTTCTGGGCAGAGCACATAAGAGGGAAATATGAATATGGAAAATAAGCTCTATAGTGACAAATGGTTGAGTCTACAGCTTTCGGTCTTGATTCTGCTGCAGCCTTTCATTGATATCTACCGCTCATTTGTTGGCAATAAAATTGAAATTGGCGGAATTTCTTTGGTTGAATTGTTCAACATCATTCTAATCGGATATCTGTGTCTTTTGTTCCTGTTGAACAGAAGGCAGGCAAAGCGGATGAAGTCGTTCTGGCCAGCAATTGCATACATGGTCATCCTGATGATTTATCTCATTCTGCACTGTTATCATGTCCTCCAGTTTGATACCAGTATTATAAGTGGAACGGAAATCAGCGCTGTGACCGAAATTTATGTGATCTTCCGTGCTTATTTGCTTCCGCTCCTGCTTCTGTACATGTTGATTTTTATCAGGATCGAACAAAGGCGTTTCATAAAAACACTTCTGTGTTGCAGTTGGCTTATTAGTGCTGTCATTATCATCACGAATCTTCTGAAAGTATCATTCGTTACATACGCGAGTTACCTGCCGGATGGTGCAACAATCAGTCAAAATATGATTGAATGGTTTACCAAAGCACCTCCGCAGGACGTGAAAGAGCTTACTTCAAAGGGCTGGTTTTATTCTGGAAACCAGATCGGGCTGATTTTGCTGATGCTGCTCCCGGTATCTGTGTACACCGCACTGATCCGACATAAAGTGATGGACTATGCACTTGTCGCATGCCAAATTATCGCAATGATGATGGTAGCCACAAAAACGGCAGCCATCGGTGGGTTGATGATTCTCGTTGTGATGGCTGTTCTTTATCTGGTCTTCAGCCTTGTTCAAAAAAAACTGCTCAAAAACGTCAAATCTTTGATCGCCCTCCTCCTGATTTTTGCATGTGGAGTTGGTCTCTACCAGTTTTCACCCACCAAAAAGTTAATTTCTGTCCATATTAGCAACTATGAGTGGAGTGATCAGGCGCAAAACGAGCTGGACGAACTTCTGGAAGAAAATGATGCAGAAAAAGATGATCCGGAAAAGAATTCGGCCGTTCAAAAACTCGAATCCTTATACTACAACTTTGGGATTCATCCTGAATTCGTCTCAATCCTCCCAATCAAAAGTAATGCTGATTTTTGGATGAAGGTCATCAGTGATCCGAACAAACCTTATTTGGAATTCAGAAGCTTTAAGCAGACCCTTTTGAATGAAATTCTGAAGAAAAACGACAATCCCTTGGATCCATGGCTTGGAATTGGTTACAGCACCAATTTCCCCTATCTGGAAAAGGATGTTGTCTCACAAAACGCATGGTTTGGAATCGCTGGATCCATTTTGTTTATTGCCCCTTATCTGGTTGCCTTGGTAATCTGCGCAATTCAGATCTTCAGAAAGTTTAAATCAAGATTTACCCTTTTTAACTGTGCATTGGCGATGAGCAGTGGCGGCGGATTTTTAATCTCCCTTGCTGCTGGACATTTATTTGGATTTTTGTTCCCCATGTTCATATTCACCTACATCCTCGCGCAACTGATTCACAGCGCAAAATGCGGACAGCCATATGAAATCGATCAAGCTGCAACGTGATTGGTGATTTTCTGCTCCATACAGCGCCATGGCGGAGCTTTCATTGTAACGGAAAGCATGTTTATTCTGGGGATCTTACGCAAATTGTGATGGAAAGGTTGATAGTGGCATGAAGCTAAGTATCATCGTACCAGTCTATAACACGGAAAAGTATTTACAAAAATGCACAAATTCCCTGCTGGATACCCATTTTCAGGACTATGAAATTCTTTTCGTGGATGATGGATCAACAGACAGCAGCCCGTTGATAATCGATGAGTTGGAGCGCCTCCATCCCGGAACCATACGTGCCATTCATCAGAAGAATACTGGTCCCGGCGGCGCACGAAACACCGGCATTCAGGCCGCGCGCGGACAGTTTATTCTGTTTCTTGACAGCGATGACTATCTTGTCCCCAAAGCGCTCGACAAACTTGCTTCTTGTTTTCAATCGGATTTCGACATCTGCATTTTTGACGCTTTATCCGTTCTGGAGAACGGAAAAACACTTCAATATCTCACTGGAAGCAAAAATAGGCAGCCGCAAGACCTCAAAACCTCCCCCACCCTATTGTTCGAAATGCCCGCCGTCTGGAACAAGGTTTTTCGAAAATCGTTATTCACTGATTACGGAATCCGTTTCCCCGACAATGCTTGGTCGGAAGATGTGCGCACCGTTTTCAAGATATATCTGCATGCCGAGCATATTATTACGCTGCCTGAACCACTCTATAATTACGTACAACGTAACGGATCTATCATGCACTCCAGTAACTGCAAACGCAATCTGGAGATTATAGATGCTCTGGATGATCTCACGGAATACTATCAGTCGTATGGTGCATGGGAACGCTATCAAACAGAACTGGAATATGTTGCTTTTGAGCATCAGCTCATTACCGCATCTGTCCGTGTGGCGCTTGCCGATGCCCGCAGTCCGGTTCTGGATCAGCTCCGGGATGATTTTTTCTTGAAGCATCCGCATTATCAGCATAACCCTTATATACAGCAGGTCTCTTTCAACCGCAAGTTGCCCCTGTTCCTGATCCGAACGCGCCATTATGGGATGCTGCGGTTGGTAATGCGCTTAAATGAAAAGATCAAGCGCGGATAATCCGGCAAGAACAGCAAGGGAGAAAACATGAAACAACTGATTGTACCCACAGGATATATGGGTTCCGGCTCCTCGGCGGCTACGGACATTATTTCAGAAATTGACGGCTACTATGCGGACAATGGCACGTTTGAATATGTGTTTCTTCATTGTCCCGGCGGTGTCTTTGACCTAGAAGATAAACTGCTGATGGGGAACAACGCGCTACGCAGCGATGAAGCCCTGCACACATTTGAAAAAACGATGCGGCAACTCTTTGACAAGAAATACTGGTGGGTAGGAAATTATAAAAAGCTGGTAAGTCCCCGTTTCATGGAGCTTACAGAAGACTACATCAATCGTCTCATTGTTTCCAAGCCCGATTTTTACTGGTATCAGCAAGAGAACACAAACTTCAGAATGTTTTGTCAGCTCTGTATACGGAAACTGGTATCCTATCTGACCTTTGGCCATGTGAAGCTGAAAAAGCCCCTGCTCTATCCCGAAATCTGGCTGTCTCTTCCCAGTCCGGAAGAATTCTATCAAATTACCAGCGAATACATTACACAGGTCCTGGTAGAAATGGGAATCGATGAAAAGAATCTGGTTCTCGACCAATTCATGTTGCCGTTCAACCTATTCCGAGTAGACCGTTATTTTGGGGATAATCTCCATGTCTTCAACATTTATCGGGATCCTCGAGATGTATTTATTATCAATAAATATATCTGGGCAGCCAGAAATGAGACTGTGCCGTTTCCTACGGACGCGAAAGCCTTTGCATCGATCTACGGCCGCATTCGCCGCTCCGAGCGCCCCTGTGAAAGCGAAAAAGTCCACCGTTTTGCGTTCGAAGACTTGATCTATCACTACGAGGAATCCCTTGCAAAAATTTATGACTGTCTCGGTGTAACCGCTGAGATGCATACCGGAAAGGGTACTGCGTTTCAGCCGGAAAAGTCTATTGAAAACACCCAACTGTTTCTGGCAAGCGACCAATATCGGGAAGAAGCCGAAATCATTGCGAAAATGATACCTGAGTATCTGTATGATTTTCCATATGAACGCATCCCGAAAACTTCTCAATCCTTCTAACGGCAAAATTAGATAAAAACCGGGCGGGGAGATGCTTCATTTCCCCGCCCGGTTTCTCTTATGTCCCTCTGATAGCGAATGCGCCGCAGGCCAACCGGCCGGCGGCGCATTCTGATTTCTGTTTACACGATCTCCAGATCGTTCCGGTCGCGCAGCATGTACTTGCGCAGCGGGGTCAGGCTGGCCAGCCAATAGAGCAGGCCGCCGAAGATTGCATCAAAGCCACTGCCCGTAAAGACGAGGAAGAGCTTGCTCTGGATCTCGCCGGTGAGCGGGTTATACACGCAGAAGATGGTCACGATGCACGCAATCACCACACACGCAAGGCCGACCAGGTTGAAGCCGCCGGTATAGCGATACGCGTCGTGTCCCTTCATGAAATAGGCCGATTTCAGCGAAAGCTTTCTGCGCCGCACGATCAGGTAGTCCACCACGATCATGCCGATGATCGGTGCCTGAATAAACGCCGCGATGGAGATGAACGCGCCAAAGTGCTCCTCAACACCGCCCCACACCGTCAGCGCGCCGACATAGACCATGGCGATGATGACCATCAGCCGGTAGCTGACCTTGGGCATGCCGCTCTTAACGATCATGCAGTTCACGTAGGAACCGGTGCCCTGCGTGCCCACGTTGGCGAAGGCAACCAGCAGCAGGCTCAGCAGCGCAAAGCCTGGCCCGCAGAGGGTTGCAAGCATGGTGGTCGGATCGCTCTCGTAATAACCGCATTTGACGAACATAGCCAGCGCCATGATGCCGCCCGCCGCCACGAAGAACGGTGCTACCACGCCATAGGAAAGCGTGGTTCCCCAGTAGCCGCTGCGTTCGCTTCTGGCCAGACGCGGCATCACCAGCGCCTGCGTGGACCAGGAAAAGGCAAAGGCCACATTGCCTTCCGCCGAGATCATAAAGTTCTCCAGCGCAGTGGTGCCCGGCTGCAGCGCAGGCCGGACTGCGGCAATCTCAGAGAACGGAACCGAGACAAAGCACAGAACCACGATGATCGTGCCCACGCCCAGCAGTGCCGTCACCAGAAAACGGTTCGTCCATTTGATGACCTCCGGTCCGCCCAAGGCGATCAGCGTGCCCAGCATGACGCACACCACACCCAGCACCGGTTTCCACACAGCGGGGTTGAGTATCAGCCCGAACGTGGCAAACAGGTTAATCATAGATGACGCAAACAGGTTGGCTGCCACCGCGTACCAGCCGAAATTCGCCAGGCTGATGACCGTGGACAAAATGGCGACGCCTTTCCCACCCAGTACGGAGCGCAGCCAGACCCACAAATCAATGCCATAGCGCACCGCAAAGAGCACCGGCAGGCATTCGATGAGTACCCACACGATATTGAAGCAGAAGATGTTGATGAGCATCTGCTTAAACGTCAGAAACTCCGCCACGTACGCGCCCTGTGTATAGCACCAGGTTGCAATGGCAAAGCCGCTTGTGGATAAGAACAGATCCCAGAATGAGTATTTGCGTTCATTGGTGAGCATGGGCACGGTTCCGGTAATGGTTTCCTGCTGGATGTAATCCGCGTGCTTTCCGCCCAAACTCATGCGATCACCCCCGTCATGCAGCACACAATCAGCCCCAGGCTCACCACAATGCCGGTCACGATAGCGATCACATCCCCTTTGCCGATGCGGGCCGGGAATTCATAGTCCTCCCGCTCCATGATCTCCAGACGACGCTCAGTCTCCTGGTCAATCAATTCCCCGATTGATATCTGACTCATGATTTTGCTCCTTTTCCTTCGTTCGTTTCATAAAGCTCCAGCGCCCGCGCCAGATAGGTCTTCGTGCTCTGATACCACAGCAGCAGATACTCGCCAACTGTATTTCCGGCTGATTCCTGATAAATGGCCCAGATGAACCAGTAATACGACGTGATCGCCACATACGCGAGATCGTGCCGCAGCTCCTTCGGCTCCGGCTCACGGCCATAGTAGATTTCCAGCACCTCCAGCGCCTGCTCATAATTGTAATCCGAACAGCAAAGGAATGTACCCAGATCAATTGCCGGATCATCATTTCCGGAGTACTCCCAGTCGATGAGCGTCATTTCTCCGTCCTCGCCGATCAGGAAGTTGGGCGCGTAGCAGTCATAATGACAGAGTACTTTTTCCACGTCATCGTCACGCGTCATCTGATACAGCTGCTGGATCGCATGAAACAGCTCGTCAAAGTCCGCAAAATCCTTCCGTTCCGCGCTGATTTTTTCGATCAGATCCAACGTTTTTTCCCAGATATCCACCTCATATTCGGAATGAACCGCAGCCGCATGGAGCTTGCGCATCAATCCAAGCGCCTGCCGGACCTCCTGCGGATTGTGATAATCCATGTACCGGGCATTGCGGATGAAGTGCGAAATCTTCCACCCTTCCTCCGGGTTGGCGTAAATGAACGTGCGGTCCAGCCCCAAACGCCGCGCCGTTTCCATAGAGAACGCCTCGCTCCGACGCGAAATGTACGCTTCCGTCCCAACGCCCGGATGGCGGTAAACGTACTCTCCGCCCTTGCAGGAAAAATGGAACGACAAATTGGTCAGGCCGTCCTTGAGCACCTGAATGTCGCCGATTTCGCTCTCCCTGCAGTCGAGCACCTTGCAGATATTTTTAAAAATCTTAGAATCCGTGTTCTCAAGATATTTGTCATCAAAGCCGCGCAAATCCTCCAGAGAGTCAAATTCCAGTACCTTGTCCGCGTCGTAGCGGCGGATATACATCGTCAGCCGGTCCAGATTGCGCTCATACAGCCGCTCCCAGAGATTGTTTTTTGTCTCCGGCTGATCGTACTGCTCCAGAAGCACCTCCCGGAACGCCTGCGAAAACGCGCGGGAGAAGTACACGTGACCCAGCATGCACCACATGTCCTCCGGCTCGTGCCGGATGCCAATGATTTTGCCCCGGCTGTTGCAGATCAGGCCGTCCTCATTGCATTTCCCCGGAAAATACACAGCGGAATAATACGCTTCGTATACATACTGCTCAAAGACGTTGTCCACGAAATAGTTGTCCGACGAACAGACGTAGGTATTTTTCAGCTCGTCCACGACCCGGATCAGCGTGGAGGTGTTGTTATACCGGTAATAGTCTTCGTTCACCACGATCTTGACGCCGAACTTCTGCTGGAGGTAGAAAAACTTCTCCTTCATGTAGCCCACGACCACCGTAATGTCCGTGATCCCGGCCTCGTGGAGCTGCCGGATCTGGCGCTCAATCAGAATCTCTCCCTTTACGAGCATCAGTCCTTTTGGCTTTTCATAAGACAGCGGCGCAAAGCGGGACGACATGCCCGCCGCCATGATGATCGCGTTTTCCACCTTATACGGCGCGAGCGCCTGCTTGCCGGCCTGCGTCAGCCGTCCGTTTTCTATATATCCCTGCGCCGTCATTTTCCTGACGCAGTCGTTCACCTTTCCCAGGGAAACCCCGGCCACACGCTGCAGTTCCCGCTGGGAAGCCCTTTCGTGCTGCTTGAGCGCGGCCAGCACAGCAAATTCATACTTATCCACACAGATCCTCCTTCGGTTCGCGCCGGAACGTTCATACGAGTGGAATTATACATCGGTCATGAACGTTCGTCAATGCCTTTTTGCCATTTTTCTCTCTTTCTGTGATGCTCCCCCTATCATGTTTCGCTCCTGCGCGCCATAAAGTGGTACAAACAACGTCGAAAGGGGCATGGGCGTGTACAGAAAACAGAAGCTGATCGTAAATACCGCGCTGCTGACCGGGTCAGATATCGTCATGCGCTGCATCGCGCTCGCGTTTCAGGTGTGGCTGGTCGGTCGGATCGGCTCGGCCGGCATCGGGCTGTACCAGCTCGTCATGTCTGTGAGCGTGCTGTTCGCCACGTTCGCCATCTCCGGCATCCGCTTTGCCACAACGCGGCTCGTTTCCGAGGAAATGGGGCTGGAGCGCGGCGCGGGCGTCACAGGGGCAATGCGCCGGTGCGTGTGCTACGCACTGTTTTTCGGCTTTGCATCGGGTACGATCGTGTATGAGCTGGCGGAGCCCGTCGGCTTTTTATGGGTTGGCGACGCGCGCACCGTTCTCTCTCTGAAAATCACGGCACTGAGCCTGCCGTGCATCGCGCTCTCGTCTGTGTTCAGCGGATACTTCACTGCCAGCGGCCGCGTGTGGAAATCCGCCGCGGTACATCTGGTTGAGCAGCTCATCTGCGTCGGGTGCGTGGTGCTGTTTTTGAACCTGACGCCGCGCAGCGATCTGGAGCGAAACTGCGCCGCCGTGACAGCGGGCGGCGTGGCGGCGGATGTTTCCTCGCTCATTCTGATGGCCGCCGTCTATGCGGCCGACCGGCGGCGCTACCGGCGCGGCGGAGACACCGTACCGCACCTGACCCGGCGGATGCTGGGCGTAGCGCTGCCGCTGGCCGTGTCGGCCTACGCGCGCACGTCGCTGTCCACGCTGGAGCATCTGCTCGTCCCGCGCGGGCTGAAAAGCGCGGGCTTCTCCGCTGACCGCGCGCTGTCTGGCTACGGCGTCATTCAGGGCATGGCGCTGCCGGTGATCACGTTCCCCTCCTGCCTGCTCTACTCGCTGGCCGAGCTGCTGGTGCCGGAGCTGACGGCAGCGCAGGTTTCAGGCAAAACGGACGAGATCCGGCGAATGGTCAAGTCGCTGCTGTACAAGTGCCTGCTCTTCGCTGCGGTGACGGCCACGCTGCTGCTCGTGTTTGCCGGAAAGCTCGGTGCGCTGATCTACCACTCCGAGGAAGCCGGCAACTACATCCGCCTGCTCGCGCCGCTGATCCCCATCATGTATCTCGACACCGTGACGGACGGCTGTCTGCGCGGCCTGGGGCAGCACACGCGGTGCATGTGCATCAACGTGCTCGACTCCGCGCTCGGTGTGCTGCTGGTGTGGGCACTGCTGCCGAAATACGCGCTGGCGGGCTACATTTTTGTGCTGTATTTCAACGAATGCATCAATTTCGCACTGAGCTTCCGCCTGCTGTGCCGCACGACGGGGCTGTGGACGAAAAAGCGCGCAAAATATGCCGCAGCGGTCATGAGATGACCGCTACGGCATGTTTGCGCTTATTTCAGGATTTGGACTCCTGCGGTGCAGGCGGCGTCTTCTGCTGGCGCGTTTCGCGGAAGAGCAGATGCTCCACGCGCTTGTACAGCAAATACGTCAGCAGCGAATCAATCACGCCCTTGAGGATGTTGAATGGCACGACCGCAAACAGCACCAGTGTGCCGACACTTGTAATGCCGCCGTTGACCGCGGTGCCCATGGCGACGATCTGCTCCAGCGGCAGGCCAAACAGCACCGAAAACTTCGGGAGCAGATAAAATGCGTTGAACGCACTGCCGAACACCGTCAGGCACAGCGTACCCACGGCCATGCCGACGATGGCCGTTTTGCGCGTTTTGTGATGGTGATAGATGATCGAAGCCGGAAGAATGAACGCGCAGCCGACGACGAAATTGGCAAAGTCGCCGACAAACGCCGTCGTCGTGCCCTTGAGCAGGAGCTTGATAATCACCTTAAGCAGCTCCGTCGTCACGCCCGCGACCGGTCCGAGGTAGAATGCGCTCATCAGAACCGGTAGCTCGCTGAGATCCATCTTATAAAAGCCCGGCGCGAAAAACAGCGGGATCTCCAGCAGCATCAGCACGCCGCCGAGTGCGGAGAACATGGCAATATACGCGATTTTCCGGCTTCCGGTGGTATTCCGGAAATCCCTGCATACATACTTTTCGAACAGCTTTGCCACCAGAAGCAGCGCTGCGATCACGACCACACAGGTTACCACAAACGTCAGATTTTCTTTCAGCACCGAAATGCACCTCCAAAAATAAAAAAACACCCGAAAGACATGTCCTTCAGGCGCAATGATTGGAACTCCATACATCTTCTCTCATCCAGACTTTACTGTCGGTATCGGAGTTGCACCGATTCAGCCATATACGGCTCGCGGACTTTACCGCCGGTCGGGAATTACACCCTGCCCTGAAGACATCTGATTCAGTTTTCTTACGGCTATTATAGCATGTATAACGCAAATTGCAAGTTTTTTCTGAATTCGCGTGCGAATATTTGACAGTTGGTCGTTCGTCAGCTAAAATGGAGTCATCATCAAGGGAGGCGCGATCATGCCGGAACTGGAACAAACCTGCTGCTTCACCGGACACCGGGAGGCAAAGCTCCCATGGGGCGGGAACGAAAACGACCCGCGCTGCAGGCGTTTGCAGCAGCAGCTCTGCGACGTGGTAGAGGCCGTCTACGCCGACGGCATCCGGCACTACATCTGCGGCATGGCAAACGGCTGCGACCTGTACTTTCTTGAAGCCGTTCTGCGCCTGCGCCGGACGCATCCGGACGTCACCGTCGAGGCGGCCATCCCCTATGAGGGGCAGGCCGACCACTGGCGCGAGCCGCTGCGCCGCCGGTACGTGCAGCTTCTGGGTCAGTGCGACTACCAGACCCTTGTGCAGCGCGCCTATACCTCCGGCTGCATGATGCGCCGCAACCGCTACATGGTGGATCATGCCCGCATCCTGATTGCCGCCTATACCGGCGCCGCCGGCGGCACGCAGCGTACTCTGCTCTACGCCCTGCGCCGGGGGCTGGAGATTATCGAAATCCCGATCGAGGAATAGCCAGCGCCAGCGCATTGGAGCCCGGAATATATCAACCCGCCGCCTGAAATCAGGCGGCGGGTTGTTTCATCTCAATTCAGTTCAGGGCTGCCTTCGCCTGCTCGCACAGAGCGGTGAACGCGGCGGGATCATGGATCGCAGTCTCGGAGAGCATCTTGCGGTTCATGTCGATACCGGCGAGCTTCAGGCCGTGCATGAAGGTGGAGTAGTTCATGCCGTTCATCTTGCAGCCGGCGCTGATGCGGGTGATCCACAGCTGGCGGAAATCTCTCTTCTTCTGCTTGCGGCCGACGTAAGCGTAGCGGCCGGACTTCATCACCTGCTGGTTGGCCATCTTGTAGTGGCGGGACTTGTTGCCCCAATAGCCCTTGGCCAGACCGAGGATCTTATTTCTATGCTTGCGCGTCATCATCGCGCCTTTCACTCTTGCCATGGTTGTATCCTCCTATTTCTGCGGTCAATCCTTATTTATAAGGAATCATTTTCCGGATGGCTGCTTCGTTGGTCGTATCCGCATACGTGGTGGAACGCAGACGACGGCAGCGCTTGGTATCCTTCTTGGTCAGGATGTGGCTCTTGAACGCATGGGCGCGCTTGACCTTGCCATTCTTGGTGAGATTGAATCTCTTCTTCGCACCACTGTGAGATTTCAGTTTGGGCATTGTATTTTCTCCTTCCTTGGTTTGCTTACTTTTTATTGGTACCCTGCGGCTTTGGCGAGAGGAACATGGACATATTCCGTCCCTCCAGCTTGGGCTGCTTATCGAGATTGGCAATTTCCGCACACTTGGCGGCAAAGTCGCGCAAAAGCGCCTCGCCGATGTTGGTGTGCGCCATTTCCCTGCCGCGGAAGCGGATCGTCACCTTGACGCGGTCGCCGTCCCGCAGGAATTTCTGGCCGTTTTTCAGCTTGGTGTTGAAATCGTTCTCGCCGATGCCGGGAGACATGCGGATTTCCTTCACCTCGATGACATGCTGGTTCTTCTTGGCTTCCTTCTCGCGCTTGGCCTGCTCAAAGCGGTACTTGCCGTAATCCATGATCTTGCAGACCGGCGGATTGGAGCCCGGCGCGATCTTCACAAGGTCGAGATCCTTCTCCTCGGCGATCTCCAGCGCGGCAGCAGAGGTCATAATGCCGAGCTGTGCGCCGTCTTCTCCGATGACGCGGACTTCCTTATCGCGGATTTCATCATTGATCTGATAGTTCGTCGTTGCGATATGAACACACCTCCATTTTGCTCCAAAAAACGAAAAAACGCGGATGCCAAAAGCCATCCGCGCATAAAACACTCATACGTACCCCATTGGTCAGGGACAGGTTTTATTGACCGCGGACCGCCTGTGCGGCCGGGTGAGGCTGCGGCCCTGCCGCGCCCACTTTGTTTTCGGCTTTCTCACTATAGCAGGCAAAGCGCCAAATGTCAAGCGTTTTGCGATGCAAAAAACAGAGCAAAATGAAAATGTGCCATTTCCTCGCCCCTTCGGGGCAACCGGAAAGGATGCACAAAACTTCACGCGCATCCACATTTGCCTGTTTTCATGGCGCACTGCAAAGCCGCGTGAAGTTTTTCGCCGGAATGCTTTTCCGCACAGCGGGGCATACTGCCCGCGGAGGCGAATGCAGTGGTTTTATTCGAATACGGCACCGTGTTTCTCGCCGGGGGCTTCGGCTACGGCGCGCTGGAGCTGCTCTGGCGCGGGCACACGCACTGGACCATGCTGCTGTGCGGCGGCGCGTGCGCGGAGCTGATGTATCTCACGGCGGGCAGCCGCAAAACCGCGCTGCCGCGCCGCTGGACGCTCTGCGCAGCGGAGATCACGACCGTGGAATACCTCACCGGGCTGCTGGTCAACCTGCGGCTGGGCTGGAACGTCTGGGACTACTCCGCGCGCCCGCTGAACGTGCTCGGGCAAATCTGCCCGGAATACACGCTGCTGTGGTTTCTGCTCTCCATCCCCGGCGTGTGGCTGGGCCGGCAGATCCACGGCGCGTTTGGCCGGCTCAGAGCTGCTCGATGATCTCGGCGCGCTTTTTCTCGTACTCCTCTTCCGTGATGAGCCGCCGGTCGTACAGCGTGCGCAGCTCTTCCAGACGCGCCTGCGCATCGCTCTCACGCGGCGCGTTCGAATCTTCGATTTCGATCTGTGCGCGGCCATATTTTCCGCCGAACGCAGTATAAACATTCGCCACAGTGATGACAGCGGCCAGAACCGTCCACAGGATGCCAAACCATCCGCTGCCCGGAATGAGGACAAAAATGCCGACAAGCACAAACGCAAGGCCAAAAATCAGCGCCACGATGCCGCCAACCTTGCTGGTCCGGTATGTCACGCGGCGGCGGTTGCTGCGGTCGTCCATCAGTACGTCTCCGGCGGCACATCCTCCGCCATGGCAATCTTTACGATGCGGCTGGTGCCGAGCCGGTCCGCACCTAGGCGGATGAAGTCCTCGGCGTCCTCCAGGCTGGCGATACCGCCTGCGGCCTTGACCTTCACGTGTGCATCGCAGCACGCGCGCAGAAGCGCCACGTCTTCCTTCGTCGCGCCACCCTTGGAGAAGCCGGTCGAGGTCTTGATATAATCCGCGCCGGAGTCGGATACAATGCGGCAGAGCTTCCGCTTTTCCTCATCCGTCAGCAGGCAGCACTCGATGATGACCTTGAGCACCTTGCCGCGGCTCGCCTCGCGCACGGCGTGGATGTCCTCCGCAACGTCCGCCCAGCAGCCGTCCTTGACCATGGCCAGATTGACGACCATATCCACTTCGTCCGCGCCGTTGCGGATGGCTTCCGCCGCCTCATACGCCTTGACGGCGGAGGTGTTGTAGCCATTTGGGAAGCCAATGACGGTGCAGATGGCCAGACGATCGCCCACATACTGCTTCGCGCCCGCCACGTGGCACGGCGGGATGCAGACAGAGGCGCAGCCGTAATGGATGCCCTGATCGCACAGTGCGCGAATCTCAGCCGCCGTTGCGTCCACGCGCAGCAGGGTATGGTCGCAGCGCGCCAGAATCTCTTTGAGTTCCATATGATAAATCGTCCTTTCTCTGATTGTGTTGTTATTATACCGCCTCCCGCCGGATTCTACAAGCCGCATATTTTTCAGCTGCGCCGAATAGGCTGTGTTACCGAACAAGAGAGGTGTAACACATGGACGAACTGGAAACCACCAACTACGCGGAGCTTTGCGGCACGCTCGCCGCGCCGCCGCAGTTTTCACACGAAAACCGAAAAGAGCGGTTTTTCCGCTTCCCGCTGGAGACGCAGCGTCTGTCCGGCGCGATTGACCGGATCAACATCATCGTACGCGAGCGTCTGCTGCAGCAGACCGTCCCGGAGGATGCGGCGCGGCTATGCGTCGTGGGCGACGTGCGCTCGTTCAACAACAAGCGCGGCGAGGGCGCAAAGCTCGTCATCACCGTCTTTGCCCGCTCCATCACCCCGTGCGGCGACGAGGGCGATCACAACACCGTGCTCCTGACCGGAACCATCTGCAAGCCGCCCTCGCTGCGCACCACGCCAATGGGACGCGACATCTGCGATCTGATGCTGGCCGTGAATCGGCGGTATGGCCGGAGCGACTATCTCCCCTGCATTGCCTGGGGACAGCGCGCGCGTGAGGCTGCGCTCTGGCCGGTCGGAACGGTTGTCTCGCTGGAAGGGCGGCTGCAAAGCCGCACCTATCTCAAAATGCTCGACGGCGAGTCGGTGGAAAAAACCGCATTTGAGATCTCCGTCGTCGATCTGGAGCGGATATCCGACGCTACATAGCGCACAGCCGCCCGCCGGACTTCCGGCGGGCGGCTGGTTGTGTATTCAGACAAACGGCAGCTTCAGCAGCTCCGGCAGGGACGGGATCCGGTACGTTGCGGCGGATAGCTCTTCCGCGCTGCCATAGCCGTACAGGCAGCCGACGGACGGCAGATCGTGCCGCAACGCAACCTCCAGATCGAAAAAGCGGTCGCCGATGACAACATAATCGCCCGGCCAGTGCTCATAAATCACAGGGAAGATATCGTACTTTGGAATGTCGCCGAACTCCTCGCAGCAGTAACATGCGGAGAAGAAGCGATCCAGCCCGAATGCCTGCACATGCGCTTCCAGATACGCCTGGCGGCAGTTGCTGAGCAAAATCAGGGTATGCCCCCGCGCTTTCAGCGCCGCGAGCGTCTCCTCCGCCTGCGGATAGAGCGCCGCCTGCCCCGCGCGGACAAGGCGCAGCATCTCGCCGCCGATCATGCGGCTGCTGCGCTCCTTTTCCGGCTGCGGCAGCTCCGGCAGGAACCGCCGCCACATCTCCAGCGTGGAAAAGCCCAGCCATGCGGCAATCTCCGCGTCGGAGTCGTGCCGCGGCTCAATCAGCCCGCGCGCGGCCAGATCCCCGCACGCCATCCGGAAAGCCGGGCCGTAGATCCGCATCGTCTCGTGCAGCGTGCCGTCGTAATCAAACAGCAGATGCATTATCCCAGCTCGCGGACGAGATTGACCATCTCGATCGCGCCGACCGCGCAGTCGAAGCCCTTGTTGCCGGCCTTGGTGCCCGCGCGCTCGATGGCCTGCTCGATGGTGTCCGTCGTGAGCACGCCGAACATGACGGGAACGCCGCTTGCAAGCGAGACATTGGCAATGCCCTTGGAAACCTCGCTGCACACGTAGTCATAGTGGCTCGTGCTGCCGCGGATCACGGCGCCGAGGCAGATGACCGCGTCGTACCGGCCGCTCTTTGCCATCTTTGAGGCGATGAGCGGGATCTCAAATGCGCCCGGCACCCATGCAACCTCGATGTTTTCCTCCGGAATCTCGTGGCGGTTGAGCGCGTCCACCGCGCCGCTGAGGAGCTTGGACGTAATGAATTCATTGAATCGCGCGGCGACAATGCCGATCTTGATGTCTTTGGAAACGAGCTTACCTTCATAGACCTTCATGATTGTATCCTCCTTTTTCATTTTACTTTACATTCAGAAGATGGCCCATCTTGTGCCGCTTGGTGCGCAGATATGCCATGTCGAATTCGTTGGGCGCGATCTCGATCGGTATGCGCTCCCGGATCTCAATGCCGAAATCGGAAAGCTGATACACCTTGTCGGGGTTATTCGTGAGCAGGCGCATCGTGTGCACGCCGAGGTCGCGCAGAATCTGCGCGCCAATGTAGTATTCGCGCAGGTCCTCATCGAAGCCGAGCGCGAGATTTGCTTCGACCGTGTCCATGCCGCCGGACTGCAATTCATACGCGCGCAGCTTGTTCAGCAGGCCGATGCCACGCCCCTCCTGCCGCATGTAGAGCAGGATGCCGCGCCCCTCCCGCTCGATCATGCGCATGGCGGTGTGCATCTGCTCGCCGCAGTCGCAGCGCAGGGAGTGGAACACGTCGCCGGTCAGGCATTCGGAATGTACCCTGCAGAGGACATTCTCGCCGTCGCCGATGTCGCCTTTGACGAGCGCAACGTGGTGCTCGCCGTTGAGCAGGTTCCGGTAGCCGTAGGCGCGGAAGGAGCCGTACACCGTGGGCAGCTCCGGGCTTGCCACGCATTCGACCAGCTTTTCATGCCGCTTGCGGTAGCTTTTCAGGTCTTTGATCGTGACGAATTTCATGCCCCACTCCTGCGCCTTTTGCTGCAGCTCCGTCGCGCGCATCATGGTACCGTCCTCGCGCATGATCTCGCAGCAGAGGCCGCACTCCTTCAGTCCCGCCAGCCGCAGCAGATCGACCGTGGCCTCCGTGTGTCCCTCGCGCTCCAGCACACCGTTTTTGCGTGCGAGCAAAGGGAACATGTGGCCGGGGCGGCGGAAATCGCCGGGGCGGGCGTCCGGATCGACCACCTTGCGCGCCGTGAAGCCGCGCTCGGCTGCAGAAATGCCCGTCGTCGTCTCCACATGGTCAATGGACACGGTGAACGCCGTCTCATGGTTGTCCGAGTTGTGGGACACCATCTGCGGGAACTGCAGCTTCTGCACATATTCCTCCGACATGGGCATACAGATCAGCCCCTTCGCGTGCGTCGCCATGAAATTGATGTTCTCCGTCGTCGCAAACTCCGCCGCGCAGATCAGGTCGCCCTCGTTCTCGCGGTCCGGGTCGTCGGTGGCGAGGATCATGTGCCCCCGGCGCAGTTCTTCCAATGCCTCTTCAATGGTGCTGTATTGAAACATGATTCGTTCCTCCTGATTAAAATCCGTTCTGTGCCAAAAATTCCGGCGTCACGCCGCCGTCCTTCTGCATCAGCTTTTCTACATATTTTCCAATAATGTCATTTTCCAGATTGACCGTCGCGCCCGGTCGCTTTTCGCCGAGCGTCGTCTCCTGCACCGTGTGCGGGATGATGGACACGGAAAAGCGGTCTGTCTCCACCGCCGCCACCGTGAGGCTGATGCCGTCGATGGCGATGGAGCCTTTTTCGACGATGTAGCGCATGACCTGCGGCGTGGTGCGGATGGTGTACCACACGGCGATGTCGTCCCGCCGGACGGAGACGACCGTGCCGGTGCCGTCGATGTGGCCGGAGACGATGTGTCCGCCGAAGCGGCCGTTCGCCGCCATGGCGCGCTCCAGATTCACGCGGCTACCGGGCGTCAGGCTGCCGAGTGACGAGCGCCGGAGCGTCTCGTTCATCACGTCCGCCGTAAAGCAACCGCCGCGCACCGCCGTCACCGTCAGGCACACGCCGTTTGTGGCGATGCTGTCGCCGACATGAACGTCCTCCAGCACTTTTTTTGCCTCCACGGTCAGCACCGCGGACTTCGCGCCGCGCTGTACCGCGCGGATGACGCCGGTCTCCTCTACGATTCCTGTGAACATATGCCGTCCACCTCGCTTTCGATCAGAATATCGTCCCCAAACCACTGGATGCTTGGGTTTTTCAGCCGCACGCACTGCGCAACCTCCGCGATGCCCGCGCCGCCGACCGGGCTTTTGGCCGCCGCGCCGCCGAAGAGCTTCGGTGCGATATAGGCCTGCACCTTCTGCACAATGCCGCTTTGCAGCGCCGAGAAATTCAGCGCGGCGCCGCCCTCGAGCAGGACGCTGTCAATGCCCATCGCGCCGAGCGTTTTCATCAGCGCGCGCAGGTCCAAGTGCCCATCCGCTTCCGGCACAAGCAGCACCTCGCAGCCGTGCTGTGTGTAAATGCGCTGCCGCGCTTCATCCGTACAGCTCGTGGCGAGGATCGTGCGCACCTCCCGCGCTGTGCGGACAACGTTGGCCGCCTCCGGCGTACGCAGATGAGAGTCGCAGATGATGCGAACCGGATTGCGTCCGCCCTCGATGCGGCAGGTGAGCTGCGGATCGTCCGCCAGCACGGTGCCGACGCCGACCAGAATGCCCGCGCAGCGGTTTCGGGTCTGGTGTACGTGTTCGCGCGCCGCTTCGCCCGTGATCCAGCGGGAAGCGCCTGTGCAGGTGGCGATCTTCCCGTCCATGGTCATGGCGTATTTCAGGATGACATACGGCGTTTTCGTGCGGATGTAGTGAAAGAAAATTGCATTCAGCCTCCGGCATTCCGCCTCCAGCACGCCGGTCACGACCTCCACGCCCGCCTGCCGCAGGATCTCCACGCCCTTGCCCGCCACGAGCGGGTTGGGGTCGAGACACCCGACCACCACGCGGGCGATGCCGCTTTCCAGAATGGCCTCCGTGCAGGGCGGGGTCTTTCCGTAATGGCAGCAGGGTTCGAGCGTGACATAGAGCGTCGCGCCGCGCGCGTCCCAGCCGCAGTCCTGAAGCGCGTTGCGCTCGGCGTGCAGGCCGCCATAGCGTTCGTGCCACCCCCGGCCGATCACCTTGCCGTCCCGGACGATCACCGCGCCCACCAGCGGGTTTGGATTCACAAAGCCTGCGCCCTTTTCGGCGAGTTCCAATGCCATGCGCATATACTCCGCTTCCGTCATAGGCTTACCTCCAGTCCAAACAAAAAATACCCTGAATGCGACATTCAGGGTATTTTGGTGCCATGTAAAAAAGCTCTGAAATGATAAAAATCATTTCAGAGCGAACATACAAACAATCTGCGCGTGCACACATCTTCTTTCATCCAGACTTTAACTGTCGGCTTCGGAATCAC
The DNA here is from genome assembly GCA_018265835.1 of Oscillospiraceae bacterium. Classification (GTDB taxonomy): domain Bacteria; phylum Bacillota; class Clostridia; order Oscillospirales; family Oscillospiraceae; genus CAG-103. Next base: position 25,427 of record JABLYK010000020.1, read on the forward strand.
ACCGAATCATGCCTTGCGGCTCGTGGGCTATACCACCGGTGGGGAAACGAACCCCGCCCTGAAGATCGCTGTTCAATTGCTTTGCACTATAGCACTGTGCAGCGCCTTTGTCAAGAGCTGTTTTACTGGATTGCATCCACAATCACATCAAACGTTTGGGTCTCCCCGGTACGGTCGGTTCCCGTTCCTTTCAGGATATAAACCGGATACATACAAAAGTCGCCCGCTTCATTTACGTCCGCATCCATGTAGTACGCCAGTTCAGCGGAAGTAATTGCATAACTCTGCAGCGCCTGATCCACGCTCGCGGCATAATCGCCAGCTGAGAGCGTTTCCTGTAGCTTCTGCGCGCTTTTGAAAGAGACATCCGTCTTTGCTTCCACCGGGTTGTAAAGCAGATACAGCTCCACAACATTTCCATCCCGGTCAAAGGAGAGCCGAATGCGATAAACGCCATAGACCGCTTTCCCGTCCATTGTCGGATGGACATGCGCGGTTTTGTACTTCACGCCATCGCGTTCGCATCCCATCCAGTAGAACTTGAAACCTCAATCCGCACGGTATCCGCCTGCTCCGGCAGAATGGTTTGCAGCCGCTCGCGCGTCATCGTTTCGATCTCGTCATCGCTGGGAAATTCGCTCTCGTCATAGGATGTCATTCCCGAAAAATTAGCGTTATACATGACGTAGCCCGTGTCCTGCTCCAAGGTCAGCTCTCCGCCCGGAAAAGCATAGGTTGCATACTTTTCCGTGTCGCTGGCCGATGCTTTCCGTTGAAGGTCGCTCCTGCTGATGCCGAGAAGTGCGGCAGTTCTTTCCAACGATGCCTCTGTATCAACAACACTTTCATAAACGGTTCCTGACGTCTCTGTCGGAAGGGAAACGGTTTCCGGTAACATCAGATTCAGATCGACCTCATTTCCCGGTTTTGCAATCGTGGGATGCGGCGACTCTTTTGTACACCCCGCCAGCGCCAGCGCCAGTGCAACCGTCAGTAAAACGGGAATAATATACTGATATCGAAACAGGCCTTTTTCTTTCATGATGTGCTCCTTTCTCGTAGATTTCATTCTGCCATTCATAATCACGATATTGTAACATCCTTACCTAGATAACCAAATGAACTTGGACTGGATAGATAGGATGGGGCATATGCATACTGAGTCGTAGCATAATCATTGACTGCCAGCTTATACCCCATTATACGAGCAACAACCGGAGTCGAATTCGCGGTTTGGTATCGCTTGGCCGCGTTAAAAAACGCATCTAACATTGTTTGGCTCATCATATTTTGCGTGAACAATGTTGCTTCTCTGGAATCCAAATACATTTGTGATGCAAATCCGAACAACATGCGCGTTCCTTTTAACATTTTAAAAATATTTGTCTCCTTTGTCGTGGAACCGCTATTCGCCAATTGGTTACATGTGTATAGCACGACATATTTGTGCGGAAAAGATGTTCCCGTCGTTTTCAAGTTAATTTTTGAATTAACGTCAATACTTCTTTTCAAACGAGTGCCAATTCTAATTGCCAAGGGCGTGCTTATGCGTCAAGCGCTGTCATTCGTCCTTTTCCCATCCCCTCACTTTCTATCGTAAGATTTACATGTTTTGCAGTTTCTGTATGTCAACCATACCTTATACGCCCAATTTTGTCAATTATTTATAACATTTTTCTTGTTTTTCTATTTTTTATATAAATTTTACTGTCGAAATCAACTAATTTAAACAATTTTTCCCACCGTTTTCCCTCTGAAACCAACACGGAGAAGGATGTTATCCTTCTCCGTGTTGGTTTTATTTCTCCGGAATAATTTCAATCCAATACCCGTCTGGATCTTCGATAAAATAGATGCCCATGGACGGGTTTTCAAAGCAGATGCAGCCCATGGCGGCGTGTTTCTCGTGCGCAGCGTCCATGTCCGGCACGGCGAACGCGAGATGGAACTCCCCTTCGCCGAGGTCATACGGCTCCGTGCGGTCGCGCAGCCACGTCAGCTCCAGTTGAAAGTCCGTCTTCCCGTCGCCAAGGAACACCAGCCGGAACGAGCCGTCCGAAGCGTCCTTTGTGCGCACCGGTGTCAGTCCCAGCGCGTCGCGGTAAAACCGCAGGCTGCGGTCGAGATCAAGTATATTGAAATTCACATGGTTGAAGGCAAACATGCCGGAATCCTCCTTTGTTGGTTCGAATGGTTTCAGTATACTTGTACAAAGCGGAATTGTCAAAGGCGGAATCCGCAAAAAAGGTGTTGGAATCATCCGCCAGAAACGGTATAATAGAGGCGCCAGAGAGAATCGAACGAAAGAAACGGAGACTGCAAATGAACCATTGCAATTGGATTTCCGATGCTGCGCTCGCCGCGTTCCACAATGGCAGCGCGCGCGATGCATGGCGCACGTTCGGCTGCCACGAGGTCGAACCCGGCCTGCACTGCTTTGCCGTTTGGGCGCCGCATGCGCAGCATGTGTCCCTCGTGGGTGACTTCAACGGCTGGGACAAGCGTGCACACCCAATGGAGCGGCTTTCCGACGGCACGTGGGTCACGCGCGCGGACGGGCTGCAAAACGGCGCGCTGTATAAATACTGCATCACCGGCGCAGATGGGAAGACCGTGCTCAAGGCCGACCCCTTTGCCGCGCACTGTGAAACCGGCCCGGCCACGGCCTCCAAGGTCTGGAGCACCGAGGGTTACGCATGGCGGGACGGGACATATCTGCGCCGCCGCGCCGGGCGCGACGTATTCCGCGCGCCCATGAGCATCTATGAACTGCATCTCGGCTCGTGGCGGCGGGAGGGCGACGCCCTGCCATGGTATCGCGCCGTGGCAAAGGAGCTCGCCGCCTACTGCACGGACATGGGCTACACCCACGTGGAGCTGCTGCCCGTGACAGAATACCCCTACGAGGGTTCGTGGGGCTATCAGGTAACGGGGTATTACGCCCCCACCAGCCGCTACGGCACGCCGCAGGACTTCATGTATTTCATCGACACGCTGCACCGCGCGGGCATCGGCGTGATCATTGACTGGGTTCCCGCGCACTTCCCGCGCGACGCGCACGGTCTCGCCAACTTCGACGGTACGCGCCTGTTCGAGTGCAAGGAGCAGCGCATGGCCGGGCACCCCGAATGGGGCACGCTCATCTTTGACTACGACATGCCGGAGGTGCAGAGCTTCCTTGTGTCCTCCGCCATGCTGTTTTTCGACGTGTACCATGTCGACGGCATCCGCGTGGACGCGGTATCCTCCATGCTGTATCTCGACTACGCGCGCAAGCCCGGCGAATGGACGCCGAACCGCGAGGGCGGCAACATCAACCTCGGCGCGGTGGACTTTCTGCGCAAGCTCAATTCCGCCGTGCTCTCCACGCACCCCGGCTGCATGACGATCGCAGAGGAATCCTCCGCCTACCCCGGCGTGACCCGTCCGCCCTATAACGGCGGGCTCGGCTTCAGCTTCAAGTGGGACATGGGCTTCATGCACGACACGCTGGATTACCTCGCCACCGACCCGTATTTCCGCAAATACCACCACAACAAGCTGACATTTTCCATGATGTACGCCTTTTCAGAAAACTTCATTCTCGCGTTCTCACACGATGAGGTGGTACATGGCAAAAAGTCGATGATCGACAAAATGTACGGCACGTATGAGCAAAAATTTGCAGGACTGCGCGCGCTTTACGGCTACCAGTTTGCGCACCCCGGCAAGAAGCTGACGTTCATGGGCTCGGAATTTGCGCAGTTCATCGAATGGAACTATCAGCAGGGGCTGGACTGGCTGCTGCTGGACTATCCAATGCACCGCGCCATGCAAAGCTGGTGCCGCACGCTGAACGAGTTTTACACACGCAACCGCGCACTGTGGGACATTGACGACTCGTGGGACGGTTTTACCTGGCTGAACGTGGACGACGCCGACCGCAGCTCCATTGCCTTCCTGCGCACGGCGCGCAACGGCCGGAAAATCGTCTGCGTGTGCAACTTTACGCCCGTGCACTACACCGATTTCGTGATCGGTCTGCCCAAGCGCGGCGTACTGCGCGAGGCGCTCAGCAGCGACGATGCGCGCTTCGGCGGCAATGGAATCCACAACGCGCCTGAGGTCCGCAGCGTACACGAGCCGTTCGGGCGTCTCCCCTGCTCCGCGCGTGTAGAACTTCCGCCGCTCTCGACCGTTTATTTCACTTTCACCGCCCGCTGAAAGGAGGCGTTCCGATGAAACAGGAACTGCGAACCGCGCTTTGCAAAAAAGGCCGCGACACGCTGCCGCGCGTGCTGCTGGCCGCGGCGGAATGCGCGCCGCTGGCCAAAACCGGCGGTTTGGCCGACGTGGTCGGCACCCTGCCGAAGAGTCTTGGCTCGCTCGGCATCGACGCGCGCGTCATCCTCCCCTACCACCGCGTTATCAAAAACAAGTACGCGCAGCGCGTCACCCACGTGACCGACTTTTACATTGACCTCGGCTGGCGGCACCAGTACGTTGGGCTGGAGCGGCTCGTGCTCGACGGGGTCGTGATTTACCTGATCGACAACGAGTTCTATTTCGGCGACCGCATCTACCTCGGAGGGATGCCGGAGGGCGAGCAGTACGCCTTCTTTGTCCGCGCCGTGGCGGAGGCCATTCCCCGGCTGGATTTTCAGCCGGACGTCCTCCACTGCAACGACTGGCACACGGCCATGCTGCCGATGCTGCTCAAAACGCAGTACCAAAACGCGCCGCAGGGCCGGCTCAAGACCCTGCTGACCATCCACAACATCGCTTATCAGGGCAAATTCGGCTTTGACTATGTGCAGGATCTGCTCGGCGTCGATGCGCGCTACTACACGCCGGAGTTCCTGGAGCTGGACGGCTGCGCGAACTTTCTTAAGGCCGGGTGCGTCTTTGCCGACCGCATCAATACCGTAAGTCCCTCCTACGCGAGCGAGATCCGCACCGCGTACTTTGGCGAGGGGCTGCAGGGCGTCCTCAATGCCCGGCAGCACCAGCTTTCCGGCATTCTCAACGGCATCGACACCGCCACGTTCGATCCTGCGCACGACACCGGCATCGCACAGACCTACTCGGCCGGCGACCGCTCCGGCAAGGCCACGTGCAAGGCGGCGTTGATTCAGGAGCTGGGGCTGCGCATTTCCCCGGAAACGCCCATCGTCGCCATGGTCACGCGCATGACGGCGCAAAAGGGCTTTGATCTGGTGCAGTGCGTGCTCGACGAGCTGATGGAGCTGGACATGGCATTCGTTCTGCTCGGCACAGGCGATCCGGAATACGAGGACTTCATGCGCCGCGCCGAGTGGAGCCACAAAGGGCGCGTGTGCGCTTACATTGGCTACGACGAGGCGCTGTCGCACCGGGTCTATGCGGGCGCGGACTTCCTGCTGATGCCGTCGAGCTTCGAGCCGTGCGGCCTGTCGCAGATGATCGCCATGCGCTATGGCACGCTGCCCATCGTGCGCGAGACCGGCGGTCTGCGCGACAGTGTGCAGCCCTATAACCGCTTCACCGGCGAGGGCACCGGCTTCTCTTTTGCCCACTTCAACGCCCACGAGATGGCCGACGCCGTGCGCCGCGCCGTCGCGCTCTACCATGAAGACAAAAACGCCATGCAGTCACTCATCCGCAACGCCATGCACGCGGATTTCAGCTTCACGCGCTCTGCGGAGGCCTATGCAATGCTCTATCTCGAGCTGCTGCCGGAAGACCGCACGCCGAAGCACGACGCGGCAGACGAGGCATTTCGCCAGCCGATCGGCGCGGTGGAAACCGGCGCTTCGGTGCGGCTGTCGCTTGCAGACCCCGGCGGCTTCGTTGCGGAAGCGGTTCTGGAGCTGTATGACGGCGACACCACGCAGGCCATTGCCATGCGCAAAACGGAAACGGGCTTCTCCTGCCAGGTGATCGCGCCCGGGACGGCGGACGCGCTGTTTTACCGCTTCCGCCTGTCTTATGCAGACGGCGGCACACAGTGGCTGTGCCCGGCGGAGGATGGGCGGCTCTCCCGCCTGTGTCCCGCGCCGGAGGCGGGCTTTCGTCTGACCGTCTATGAAGCAGGGTTCGACACACCCGCGTGGTTTCGCAAGAGCGTTCTGTATCAGATTTTCCCCGACCGCTTCGCGCGCGACAGCTCCAACACCGCGCAGCGCGGCGTGGAGCACCACCGCCATATGGGGCAGGAGGTTCATTTCCATGAGGACTGGAACGAGCCCGTAGAGTGGCAGCCGAACACGCCGGAGGGGCGCTACGCCCCCATCGACTTCTACGGCGGCACGCTGCGCGGCATCATGGACCGTCTCCCCTACCTGCAGAAGCTCGGCGTCACGGCGCTGTATCTCAACCCGATCATGGAAGCCGCTTCCAACCACCGGTATGACACCGGCGACTATGGCCGCGTCGAGCCGATTCTCGGCACAAACGGCGACTTTGAACGTCTCTGCACCGCCGCTGAAAAGTACGGCATCCGCATTCTGCTCGACGGCGTGTTTTCCCACACCGGGGCAGACAGCAAATACTTCAACCGCTACAAGAACTACCCCGGCTCCGGCGCGTACAACAGCCGGTATTCGCCGTTTTACAAGTGGTATCACTTTGACCAGTTCCCGGACGGCTACCGCTGCTGGTGGAACTTCCCCGACCTGCCGGAGGTGGACAAATCCAACCCCGACTGGCAAAAGCGGATCATCTCCGGCGAAAACAGCGTCGTGAAAACGTGGCTGAACCGCGGTGCATCCGGCTGGCGGCTGGACGTGGCAGACGAACTGCCGGATGAAGTGCTCGCACGCATCCGCAGCGCCGCCAAGTCCGTCTCGCCGGACACCGTGATTCTCGGCGAGGTCTGGGAGGACGCCGTCACCAAGATCAGCTACGGTAAGCGCCGGCGCTACGCACTCGGCAGCGCGCTCGACTCCGTGATGAATTACCCCCTGCGCTATGCGCTGATCGAATTCCTGCGCGGATACGGCAACGCGCATACGCTGGAGGACACGCTGCTCTCCCAGCGGCTGAATTATCCAAAGCCGCTTTATTACGCGCTGATGAATCTCACCGCCAGCCACGACATTGAGCGCACACGCACCGCGCTCTCCATCGACTTTGACCCACGCGGCACAACGCGCGAGCAGCAGGCCGCCTATGCCGTCACGGACGAAATGGCTGCGCGCGGTGCGGCGCTGCAAAAGCTCGCCGCCGCGCTGCAGTTCGCGCTGCCCGGCGTACCGTCGATCTACTACGGAGATGAGACCGGCATGCAGGGCTTCTGCGATCCGTTTAACCGTGCGCCCTATCGCATGCTCGACGCGGAAGCGCTGCGCTGGTACTCCCGCATGGCGGCCATCCGGCAGGCACACCCCGCGCTGCAGACCGGCGCCATTGCCGCGTTCGCCCCGGCGCAGGACGTGATCTGCATTCTGCGGGCCATCACGGACGGCACCGATGTGTTCGGCGAAGCGCATCCGGACGAGGCGCTGCTCATTGCGGTCAACCGCGCGGCGCGCAGCGTGACCTGTCACGTGGAGCTTGACCTGCCCGGCTCCGGCCTGACAGAGCAAGAGCGCCTGTCCTTCATCCGCGCGCATTACAGCTTTGCGCGCGACCTGCTCAGCGAGCAGCGCCTTTGCATCGCCGGCGGAAGATGCGCCATTGCGCTTCCGGCGTATTCCGCCGCCATTTTCAAACTGGAGGGAAAGTATGGAACTGAAACTTGATATGAGCAAAACCTACGGCCTTGCACTGGAAGGCGGCGGCGCCAAGGGCGCCTATCAGGTCGGCGCGTGGACCGCGCTGCGCGAGGCCGGGCTGAAGCTTTCCGCCGTCTCCGGCACCTCGGTCGGCGCGCTCAACGGCGCGATGATCGTCATGGACGCGCCGGAGGAGGCCGCCCGGCTGTGGGCCAACATCCGGTTTTCACAGGTCATGGACGTGGACGATGAGGAAATGAAGCGCCTGATGAGCGGAAACCTTACCCTGCCGGAGCTGAAGAGCGCCATGCACAGCGTGGCAGACGTCGTGCGCAACCGCGGCTTCGACGTGACGCCGCTGCGCAACTGGATGGCCGAGGTTGTGGATGAGGAGAAGATCCGGAACTCCGACATTGACTTTTTCATCGTCACCTACTCTCTGACCGACCGGCAGGAGCTGGAGCTCAAGGCCAGCGAACTGGAGCCGGGCGAGCTGTACGACATGCTGCTGGCCAGCGCCTATCTGCCCGCGTTCCGGCTGGAAAAGCTCGGCGGCAAGTATTACGCCGACGGCGGCGTGCAGGACGTGGTTCCCATCCACGCGCTGGTCGAAAACGGCTGCAAGGACATCATCGCCCTGCGCATTTTCGGCTTCGGCATTGAAAAGCACTTCAAGCTTCCGGACGATGTGAGCGTCACGACCATCGGGCCGACCGTCGATCTCGGCAACATTCTGAATTTCGATGCCGAGCAAAGCCGGCAGAACCTGCGTCTCGGCTATCTCGACGCGCATCGCGTGCTCTACGGGCTGTACGGGCAGACATATTACATCGACCGCACGCTCACAGAGGACGAGGCGCGCGCCCGCCTGATCGAATACGTCGGCACGGGCGACTACGATCTGCGCGAGCTGCATGAAAAGGTACTGCCGCGCCTGGCCCGCAGTCTTGACTGCAAGGGCGATTACTACGATCTGCTGATCGCTGCGATGGAGCATGACGCCATAGAATTCGGCATTCCGCAGTTCGAGATCATGACCGACGCCGACCTGTACGACAGGCTGATGGCGCAACCGGACCGGCTCGACGCCGAGGAGGCGGAGTTCGGAAAAGCTGACGGCGGTGAGTCGGAGCGCGTCGAGGAAGACGCGGCCTCCAAGCTGGAAGAGGGTCTCCAGCGCATTTTCCACCGCATTCTCCGCCACAAACGCGACAAGGACGCGCCGGAAGACGAAGAAGCGCCGAACGACACGCTGCCAGAGGAAGAAATCCAATAATCACGCAAAAAATACACCCGACGGAAAAATTCCATCGGGTGTATTTTTTGCAATGGGTCTTATTTTGCGATGTTCTCACAGAACCGCATCAAAATGGTTGCGGCCTGCGCGCGGGTGGCGTTGCCAAGCGGGTCAAGATAATTGACGCCGTCCACAAGGTCGCCCTGAACGAGTCCGTTGGCGTTCGCCCATGCCATCGCCGTCTGCGCATACTCATAGACCGTGCTGCTGTCCGGGAATCCGGAGAGATCGGTCGTCTGGGAGACGTCATAGCCCCTGTGCTGCGCATAGCGATAAAGCATCGTCGCCATTTCCTGACGCGTAATTGCGCCGTCCGGGTCAAAGGTCGCCGCGTCACGGCCATTGACGACGCCGGCCTCCGCCGCCCACGCAACAGCGGCCTTGTACCACTCCTGCGTCAAGTCGGTGAAGGTGCAGGGCTTGGTTGCAGCAGGCTCGCCCGCCTGCCGCCAAAGGATGGTGACAACCATCGCGCGCGTCAGCACCCCGTTCGGGTCAAAGCGCCCTTCGCCGACGCCAATCATGATCCCCTTGCCGTAAACGTACGCCACAGCGTCCGCATACCACGTGCCGTCTGGGACGTCCACGAATGGATGAGTGGTCGGTGGTACACTCTTCGGGGCGAAGTCCGCCTCAACCGCGACCGGTGCAGCCGGCATGACGAAGGTATACTGCCCAGATGCCGTTTCGGTAACATCGACAGCCGTTCCATCTTGCGTCACGACGCGCAGGTTTTCCAGCAGATAGCCACTGTCCGGCGTAACGGTAATGGTCACAACGGTGTCCTCGCGTGCTTGATCCGCGCTGACGGTAATCGCGCCATGGCTTACGCTGTCCGGTGCCGTAATGGCATAGCGTGCAACCGGGCACCTTGTCTTCATGTGCTCCAACCGCTGCGTGAGCCACTGCTCCAAATCGCCAGTAACGTCCGCGTAGCTAGTCCCTTCCGCCCAGAGATGGTTCTCATGGTCGGGCAAGCCAACTCTGACATATGGCCAGAGCACATAGTTCATAGCAGCGCTTGCAGAAAGCGTCGCCCCATAGTCTGCAATTTTTCCATCCGCGCCCAGCAGGTCCTCCACAGCGGGCGCAAGGGTATCTTCCAGATACGCCGCTACAGCAGCCTTGAAGCTGGGGATTTGGATCAGTGCTTCCGACAGATAGCGCAGACTCAGAAATTCACGAGTTGGTGTCAGATTTTCATCCCAGCCATTTCCGCAGGAGAGCTCCATGTCCCACACCGGCCCAGCGTACAACTTACCGCCAGCATCTTTGTAGAAGAACAGCGAAGAAACAAATGCATCGGAGTTCGCGCTCAGCCACTGAATCAGATACATCTGCACCAGAGACTCCATATCGCAGTAGTCATAGTAGTAAAGCTCTGTCTCCGGATTGTATCCCGTATAATTTCCGGCCTCATCTGTGGCATACACAGCGTTTTCAAACGCCTGATAATACTCGCTGATATACTGCATTGCAGTCTCGCCAGCCCACTCTGGGCTCTTCACATTGAAGGCCACATCCTTCGCGGTATAAAAACCACTGGCTTCGTCGATGAAATCATGGTTCAGCTCCAAAAGATATCCGCCGGTAATATTCTCGGGCTCCGCAAGATCTTTTGTGTATTGATACACCTGCCCGTACCGGTTGGTGCCTTCCGCTGTCTGCTCATTCGTTCCATAGTCCGGATTCACGCGCTCGTACAGTGCTTCCATATCGGTAATATCGACGCTGGTACTGTTGACGGAATTCTTTTCGCTGAGCAAATAGGTGCCGCGGTATTCGCCATCATAGTAGAGATCAACCCAATCGCAGCTCGCGACGTAATCCATCCCCAGCTCCGCTGCAAGATCCTTAAACAGCTTGTCGTGCATCTGCGTGGCGTCGCCATAACCAGCCAGAAGCACCCATGTCTTCACCTTTTCGCCTGTACCCAGCAGATCGGTTTTGCTGTCCAGCTTGATCTGATAGGACTTTTTGTCATAATAGGTAAAGGTGGAATTTCCGCGGCACTTGATCTGGCTGAGCGCTCCGTCGTAGATCGCGGAACCATCCGCCGCAGTCAGCAGCATCTGGCCTGTGGCCGCATTCTCTTTGCTCTGCTCCACGTACGTGCGGCCAGCGGCATCGGCATCGTCACTCGTCAAATACATCGTGCGGATATTCGCCGATTTCATAACATTGACCACAAACGGCTTCAGGTCGCCGATGCACACGGAAATCTTGTAGCTACCGTCGGCCTCCACTGAAGCGATGGATGCCAGATCTACCGTCTGCGTGTAGCTCTCCAGCTGGAGCGCACCCTGATTTCCGGTGAGGGTAATGCGTTTATCGCTGCCGCGCACCGTAAATTGAAGCGCAAGTGCATTCAAATCCACAGAAGCGGGCAGGAACAGATACCGGTCTCCGTCGACCTGCTGCACGTTCAACGTCTCCGCACTCGACAGTGCGCAGGAAACGTCGGTAACATAGGTTGCGCTCAGAGTTGCCGGATCGGCGATGGTGTTGACACGCAGCTCATCCGAATAGGAAATGCAATAATAGGTTTTGCCATCCACCTGTGCACGGGTGTGCACGCGGAAGGAATACGCCTGTTCGCTCTCCAGCCCAGTCACCGTATAGCTTGTTCCGCTGGTTACGGCAATTTGCTTCCATGCGCCGTTTATCTTTTGCTGGATCATGTACTCCTGCGCACCTTTTGCAGCGCTCCATGTCAATGCTACGCTGTCTTTTCCAATCTCTGCAACGCTGAGCTTGCTGACGCTTGCAGGCACGATCGTGAAGGTCGCAGACGTCTCTCCATAGTAGTTGCCGCGGCCGCTGTATGTGACTGTTGCCACACCGATGTTGGTGTTGTTGTTATAGGAGATGTAAGCGTCGGTGCCATACCGGTCGCTCCGCGCATCCAGTGTCTTCCCGTCGTAGGTTGCCGTGGAGGCGGGATTAATGGCTTTGCCGGTGTAGGAATAATACTTATACGCAATCTTCAGATCTGCGTTGGCAATATCGATACCCTCGGTTCCACAGACCGTGCACATATGGTTCTCATCCCAGGCATGCCCTTTCGACCACGTTCCAGCACCCAGATAGTTCTCTCCGCAGGTGTTGCAATGCGCCGTCAGGCGACCGTTTTCGAGGCAGGTGGCCGTATCGGTCGTCACCGTATCGTGCAGAATGCCGTTGTCGCTCGTGTGGCAGATGTCCTCGCCGACCGCGAACCAGCCAACCTGTACAACGCCATTGTTCAGCATAACGCGGTTCTCGCCGTCCGTGAGGGTTAGGATACCGGTATACCCAACTTCCTCCACTGGCGCGGTTTCTCCGCAGAGTGCACAGGATATAGTCTTATTCTCAAAATCATACCGACTGCTCTCGTCATAGGTATGGTTGCCCTGCTCGCAGGCTGTCCGCTCCTTCGTGTAGCTGTCCAGCAGATTGCCGTTGTAATCATAAGCTGTCACCGTAATCCCGGTGCTGTTGGCCTGCACGGAGAGATACATACCCTGATACTCGCTGTGCGGCATTGATTTTGCATAATAATCGTGGGTATGATATTCGTTATCCTTGTTGCTCAAATCGCCGCTGATGTAATAGACAACGCCATTTTGGCTGTCCTCTGTCACAGCATCACCCAGCATGGGGTAGGTGCGTGCGTAGCTGTGATCGTCGCCGGAAAAGACAAAATCAATGCCCGCCGCCTCAATCAACGCCGTTGCTTGTTTCCGCGTCTCCGCGTTCATCTCACCCGTGGTGCCATAGATCGGCTCGTGGATGGCAAGCACCTTCCAGATGCAATTGCTCTGTACGGCATCAGCTTTCATTTCTTCCAGTGCTGCAAGCAGGTCGCCACCATTGTTGATGACACCCACATAGACACTGCCGTATTCCGCCGAATAGAAGCTGCCCTGTGCACTTTCAGGAAGGCTGAACAGGCCTCCCGCGACCGAGCCGTCCGCGTCGCCATAGTACTCATGGTTGCCCATGGTATGCACCATATCAATGCCTTGCAGCGTCGCGCTGTTCAGAACAGTGCAGTAAGAGCGCCAGTTCTCGAACTTTGTCACATCGTCAATGGCGTCGCCCGTCTGAATGCCAAATGCATATGCCAGTTCGCTGCCTGCGACCTTGTCAATGGCAGACGCCAGTCGAGACGTATCGGAAGTCTGGATATCACCAAAAACAAAGAAGTTCGTCTCAGCTGTGGGATCGGCGGAGGCCGTCGTGAAGGAATAGACCTCAGACCACCATTCTCCGTCGCCCACCTGATAATAATAGGTGGTTTCGGGCGTAAGCCCGCTGAGAGCCACACTGTTGAGCCGCAGCGCAGTGCCGCTGGTTGTCATCGTAAACGTCACAAAGGAATTGCTTCCCACAATGGGCTCAGCGTCTGCCAGCGCTTCTGCCTGCTCGGACAGGCGAACCAGAGACTGTGCTTCGGGGGCGTCTCCAATGGGAGAAAGCCACGTGACGCTGCGAGTCGTCGAGCCGTCTGCGGAGGCATTACTCTGCGCCGCGAACGGTCCTTCATCAGAAATCTCATGGACAACCACGGTGCTGTTCCAGGAGCGTCCGGTCTCCGTTTGGGCATGGAGTACCTTTGCTCCCTTGGTAAACGTGTAAGACAGCTTGCCGTCCTCCTCAGTCGTACCAAGCAGGGTCTCGCCCACATATACATTCGCATTGGGCACCGGATTTCCTGCGGAATCCGTCACGGTAATCGCAGCGGGAAAACCCTCAATGGCCTGAGAAACTGAGACCGCGTAATCTGCCGTCAGCGCAACCGTTGTCTCCGTCTGGGAGAAGGAGGCCGTTCCGGAAGCCGTTTCATAGCTACCCATGGGAACCGAGAACTTAAAGGTAGAGCCTTCGCGCGCCGTCTCCGGGATCCGGAACGTAACGCTGGCCACGGTCGAATCATAATTCTCTGCGTCGTCCAGCTTGCGAATGGTCAGGGTGATCTGCTGTGACTGCACATCCAGCGCGGATTCCACTTCGTAGCCCGCGCCAGACTGCACCGTATAAGCATCCTCCGACGCATAGGTGCTGTTTGGCACTTCGATCACAACTGTAGCCAAATCCACCGGGATATCGCTGTTAACCACGTTCAGCGTATAGGTGCTGCCGACCTTCGGCGGGGCTTCCTGCCCAACCACGCTTAACTGGGCATACTCGCCCGCGTCATCGTTCACAGTGAAGGGATAGGTCTTCGTTGTCACGTTGCCGTAAGCGTCTTTCACGGTCAGCTTCAGCGTGTGGCCGCCGTTTTTCAGCCCACTTGCCGTCAGATACAGCGTTCCGGCGTTGACCTCCGCCGCAGCCGTCTGGTCAATGCCATCCACGTAAACACGGACACCACTGACGTCGATGCCGGTGGCATACTTGTCCGTCTGCTCGCTGTCGCCATAAACGGCCTCGAAGTTCAGCGTACCGCTGTTGAATTCCACGGGGGCATCTTCGCTCAGTACAGTGCCAGAGGCCTTTTCACTCGCGTTTTCAATGATAGGGTTATTGATATCGTTGGTATTGGTACCGTAAATAAATTGGAGATTATCAATATAAAGATAACCGCTGCTCTTAGTGCAATTCTGAGGAGACGTTACGCGCACAGTATACGCACGGCACACATCCACAGGCATTTGGTAGGCAGAAATATCTGCTTCCACCCAAGTCCATCCTTTCCCAGCCCAGTCGGACAACTTGGAACCTGTAACATTGCCCGCAGCATCATAACTGTAATACTGAACATAGGCGGCTGTACCGGTCAGTTGCTTCCCCTCAGTATAAGTCATGCTGCCATCCTCTTGCAGCGTCATGTAGGCAGTAGCAAGATCAGCTTCCACTGCAGCGCCTTTCAAAACGGCCTTCAGCAGAGAGTTGTCATCCGTACAATCCTTGGGTACATTGATCCACATACCGATTCTTGTAGGCTGAACCGTATTAACAAGCAAATCACCAGAGAATCCAAAGTCAGCAGATTTAACAATTGATTCTTCTTCCTTAGGCCCGGTGAAATCGTAGCCTAGGCGGAAAGCATGCTCACCAAACCGGACGTCGGAATCATCTTCGGCGTTTACAATGGTGTTGTAGCCTTCCGGAAACTTCACACCTTTCTTGGTGGTATCCCGGATCCACAAACGGTTTGCTTTCACTTCCGCCACGGACAACTCACCATTGGAGCCATTCGCAGCGCTACCTACATGGCATGTCCAGTAGTCCTCCGCTGGTGTTACTGTGCCATCCGCATTTACATGATCTTCAAAATCCATCAGGACAAACGGTTCCATGCCAACGACCACATCAATGCTGCCGGTCAGGTCATTGCAGGATGCCGTAATAGTCCCACGCAAAGAGCTATCCTCATCCGCAATAAACCGATTATCAGAAAAGCTTCCTATCGTTCCTTCAAATTTCTGTGGATCTTCGGCAGGTCTTTTCTCCCCAATAGCACCTCCGGACGAAACATAGGAAACAGTCGCTGTAATCTTTTCCATACCGTCATCTGTGCTGGACTGAATCAGCTCTGTCACTTTATAGGTAGATGTATATGTCAAAGAAGAGCCCCACGCATAATACTCCACCACAACAGTATCCTTGTTCAACGCCTCAGGTGTAATGGCCATGGAAAAGTCGCCCTTTGTGTTGTTGGTTTTCGGGTCGACAAGCGCATCAAACTTATAGTATGTAGGAGAAAGGCTCCACGCAAAGTCGCCGTCCTTATAGTGCACTTCCCTGCCCTGATAAGTGGGATTAAAGGTCAGGTCGCTACTCTCACCAAAGTCCAGAGAGACGCTGGTGTTCGTAAAGCCCAGCTTGTCCGGCCACTGCAGTTCCACACTCGTCGTGCCAACGGTCACACCGTCATAAGACAAAGACACAGTGACGGATCCGATGGCATCCGCATTTGCTGTGAAGACGCCGGTTTCCGGGTCAATGGATCCAAGGTCCGCACCGTTTGTCACCGACCATGCCAAACCGCTTGCGGGCAGCTCAGCCGGGCCGCCGGCGGCGTCCACGCCGGTCGCTGTGAACTGGATGGCGCTTCCTGGCGT
>JABLYK010000062.1 GCA_018265835.1 Oscillospiraceae bacterium
TGCTTGAACAATTTTTGCTCTTAATTATTGTCTAACTTTTTGGGGTCACTTCAAAGCGTCCACAGCGCGGGGGCATTGTTTGTTCTTGAATAGAAACTCAGAATTCCAACACGCGGCGCATCCGCATCAGCGTCAGGCGGTTGCGGATGGCGGCGGACAGATCCAGCACGTCTTCCTTCAGCGCGGGGTCAATGTGCAGATCCTCCAGCCGGTACTTTGCGCCCAGATCGGCGTAGAGCTTGCGCAGATCGTCCGCCTGCGGGATGGTGTCCACGATGGCGCGGATCTCGTCCCAGTGATCGACGATCTGCTGCGGGTCGAACGTCGCCAGCACGTCGTTCGCGTTCTCCGCAAGGATGACGTCCGCGAGTGGGCCGAACTTTTCCGCCACCCACGCGGGGTCGAGCGGCTGGAACGCCTTGGCCTTCGGCGTCATGGCGGCCATGCGGTGATATTCCTCGGCGGCGAGAATGGTGCCAACGCCGACGCATTCACCGTGGATGCCGGCAGCCTGTTCGAATCTCGGCGGCTTCATTTCCACCAGATGCGCCATCAGGTGTTCCGAGCCGGAGGCGGCGCGGGAGTTGCTGAGCATCTGCATGGTCAGACCGCTAATCATCTGCGCATAGGTCATGGCCTCGATGTCGGCGGGCTTGCCGTCGAGCAGGTCGTGCGCGCAGCGCAGCATGGTGTGCAGCGCGTCCTCGGCCATTTCGGCCACGCGCTCGCAGTAAAATTCTCCCGTAACGAGGTGGGCGATGCGCCAGTCTGCCAGCGAGACGTACTTGGCCAGAATGTCGCAGATGCCGCTGGCCATCAGGAAGGCCGGTGCGCCGGAGAGAATATCCAGATCGCAGAGCACCAGCTCCGCTGCGTTCATCGGGATCGAGCACTTTTTGCCGTCGATGATGATGGAGCAGATGTTGGCGGTAAACCCGTCGGCGCTCGCCACGGTGGGCACGCACACGAACGGGATGCCGAGCTGATACGCACTGTAACGCGCGAAGTCCGTGATCGTTCCGGAGCCGACAGACACGAGAAAATCGGGAGACTCCAGCTCCGCCATCATGGCCTCGGTGCGCTCCTTCGTAGTGCTCAGACCTTTGGCCTCCAGAATGATCTGCTGGTCGGCGCGCGGGTGCTCGGCAGTGAGCTGATAGGTGTTCGTATCATAAATGATGGTGCGGCGACCGGTCAGGCCGATCTCCTCCAGGTACTGATCCATGTTGTTGAAACAGCCGGATTCGATCACGACCTTTTTCGTGGTGACGGTATGGGTGCGGCCACAGGAGCAAAGACCATCGTATTGGGTGCAGTCGAGAATCATAGTGCAAACTTCCTTTCCCTTAAAGACTGGTATTTCGTTTGTCAATGTGATAGTATCAGATTTACCCGATAAAATCAATTCTAACCATACGCCGAACGGCGGAAAATTGAGGTTTTTGCCATGGAAGAGCGCTTGAAAGTTGCCATTTTGAACCCGGCCGGAAATGTCACGGCCATCGTTTTGCAGGAGATTTCGCCGCAGCGGCGCGCAGCTTTGGCGAAGCAGCTGCTCTCGCTTCCGGAGCTGCACATTGAGCAGGCGGCGTTTTGCGTGCCGCCGCAGTTTGGCGGAGAAATTCGTCTGGAAATGATGGGCGGCGAATTTTGCGGCAACGCGCTGCGCTGCGCGGGCTATTTTCAGGCGCTGTGTCGTGCCGAGCAGGGCAAATGCTGCGTTATGGCGGAAATCAGCGGCGCGCCCGGCGTCCTGCCGGTGATGGTGGATGCGGCGCAGGGCGCCGCGTCCACCACGATGCCGCTGCCGGTCTCTGTGGAGGCGCTCGACTGGCCGGAGGCGACAGTGCACCGCGTTGCGTTTGACGGGATTACGCACTATGTCATCGACCGGGCGGAGCCGGACGACGCGCTCGTACAGCGCGCGATTCAGGACGCGGGGGCGTGTTCTGCAGTCGGCGCTATTTTTCTGAACCGCGACACCGGCGCCATTCGCCCCATTGTCTATGTGCGGGAAACCGGCTCGTGCGTGGCGGAGACAAGCTGTGCCTCCGGCAGCACGGCGGCTGCCGTTGTGCTGTCGTCCGGGCTGCGCGACGGCATTACGGAGATCGGCGTCGGCCAGCCCGGCGGCGATCTGGAGGTCGGCGTGCGCAAGGAGTCGGGGCAGGTGACGGGGCTTTCCATCGGCGGCCCGGTACATCTGGAGCAGATGATTGAGCTGCGCATACTGGACGAAGCGTCCGCCTGCTTGCAAGGGTAACAGCATTGCAAAACGCAGGCAGCCAGCAGGAGCAAGCGCGCTCTGATGGCTGCCTTTTTCTTTGCTGCCGGAGCGGCCGGTTTTTTGCTATGCAAAAAGCATAGCAAACTGAAAATGTGCCATTTCTTCGCACCTTCGAGGCAACCGAAATAATGCACAAACCTTCACGCGCATCCACATTTGCCTGTTTTCGCGGCGCACTGCAAAATCGCGTGAAGTTTTATGCCGCAGAAAGCCTGTAATGTTGGACAAGGCCAGAAAAGTATATTATAATGAAAAGAAACAAGATTCGAGCGGCTTCGCTCCCATTTTTTGAGGTGATCCAACATGTCAGAGAAACGTACGCCGAGCCGCGGAAGGCGAATCGGCATGCTTGCCGGTTTTGTGATCGCGCTGGCGCTGCTGATTTTGCTGATCGTACTGCTCAGCCGCAGCGGTGCGGAGCGGAAAAAACAGGCGGCTGCGGTTTCTGCGGGCGTGGAATATCTGCAAAGTCTGGAGGAAAAAGACACTTCGGCGGTGGAGGAGACGCTCAAGGCGATGCGGCAGGAGGAGATCGCCGCGCAGCGTGAGCAGCGGATTCAGGCGCTGGTCAGCGGGGAAACGGATGTCTGGAGCCAGTTTGAGGACTACGTCCTGTTGGGCGATTCCCGCGCGGTGGGCTTCTACTATTATAAGTGCCTGCCACAAAGCCGGGTCATTGCCGCCGGCGGCGCTACCATTCGGGACGTGGCAACGCACATGGAAGAAATCAGGGCGCTCAACCCGTCGTCCGTGTTCCTCTGCTTCGGCCTGAACGATGTGTCGATCGGGTATTGGCACACGCCGGAGGAATATGCCGCGGAGTACAAACAGGTTGTGGAGAGCGTGAAGGAAGCTGTTCCCGGCGTTACGGTTTACGTCAGCTCCATTCTCCCGGCGCGCGACCCGGCGTTCGAGCGCGCGTCCTCGTGGCGGGAAATTCCCGATTACAGCGCGGCGGTCGGCGCGATGTGCAAGGAAAATAACATTCCGTTTGTGGACAATGACGCAATCAGCGAAGCGCATCCGGAGCTTTGGGACCCCGACGGGATCCACCTCCGCGAGGCATTCTACCCCTACTGGGGCGCCAATCTGATTCTGGCGGTTTATGAGAACCAGTAGAGAAATTCGGTTTGAGGTACATGACGATGACTTGGACGAAAGTGAAGCTCCCGCTGCTTGAGACGCTCAAGTGGCTGTCAGTGGTGCTGGTGGTGCTGTTTCTTTCCACAATGCTTGCAAAGGGCAAGGAGAGCCAGACGGAGTTTTCCGTCATGAGCGAGGCCGTTACAGCGTCGGCAGATCTTACGTCCATGCAGCAGGCCGACAATCAGATGATCAAACGGCTCTATGGCCTTGATCCCGCCGATTATGACGGCGTTTTGCTCTACTATCCAACCACCAATATGGGTGCGGAGGAGCTGTTGCTCGTGAAACTCAAGGACACTGCGCAGCAGGAAACCGTCTCTGCGGCCATCGAGGCTCGGCTCAGGACGCAGAAGTCTAGCTTTGACGGCTATGGCGTGGAGCAGTACGCAATGCTGGAAAAGAGCGTGACAGAGCTTCAGGGCAACTACGCCCTGCTGATCGTGGCGGCGGATACGGAGCCGGTGCGTCAGGCCTTTTTGGGCGCATTTTGAGAGGGGAGGAGCGCAGCTATGACATTCAGCAGTGTTTTCTTCCTGTTTGCATTTCTGCCAGTGGCGCTGATCCTTTACTTTGTCATGCCCAAGCGGCTGAGATCCGCGATGCTGGTGCTGATCAGCCTGGTCTTCTATGCCTGGGGCAGACCGGAATATCTGGCGCTGATGCTGTTTTCCATCGTGTTCAATTATCTCTCCGGACTGGAGCTGGGCGCATACCTGACACAGGAAAAGCACAAGCAGGCCAAGGCTGTGATGCTGGTGGCCGTGGTGATGAACCTGCTCGTTCTGGGCTTTTTCAAATACTACGGTTTTCTTATCGACAACATCAACGCGCTGCTGCGCACCCACATCCGCTATACGGAGCTGCCGCTGCCGATCGGCATTTCGTTTTATACGTTTACGGCGCTGTCCTATATCTTCGACGTCTATCGGGGCCGGGCCAAAGCACAGAAAAATATCCTATCCTTTTCTCTGTACCTGACGTTTTTCCCAAAGGTCATCTCCGGCCCGATCGTGCAGTACGCAGATATGGAACAGCAGCTTGCCGCACGCAAAATCACGCCGGACAAGTTCGGCGCGGGCATCAATCTGTTTTTGGTTGGCCTGATGAAGAAGGTTCTGATTGCGGACAATCTCGGTGCAGCTTTCACAGCGATTCACGCCATGGACGCCATGTCTGCGGGCACGGCGTGGCTGGGTATGATTTTTTACAGCCTCCAGCTTTATTTCGATTTCAGCGGTTATTCCGACATGGCGATCGGACTCGGAAAGCTGTTTGGCTTTGACATTGACAAAAACTTCGATTATCCCTATTGCTCCACCAGCATTTCAGAGTTCTGGCGCAGGTGGCACATTTCTCTCGGCGCGTGGTTCCGGCAGTATGTGTACATTCCGCTTGGTGGCAACCGCTGCAGCGCGAAGCGGCAGGCGTTCAACCTGTCGGTCGTCTGGCTGCTCACGGGCATCTGGCACGGCGCATCGTGGAACTTTGTGGTTTGGGGACTGTATCACGGCGCGTTTGTGCTGCTGGAGAAGTTCGTTCTGAAGGGACGGCAGGAGAAGCTGCCAAAGCCGGTGCGGATTTTGGCCACGGTACTGATCGTGTTCATCGGCTGGGTGTTTTTCTTTTCACCGTCGCTCAGCGGCGCGCTGCACTATCTGGGGCAGATGTTCGGCGCAGGCGGTATGGGCGTGTTTGACCGGACGGCATGGTACTACCTCGGCGGGAACGCAATCTTGCTGGTGCTTGCTGTCTTTGGCAGCGGCCCGCTGGTACGCCGGGTGCACCAGCGCGTGTTTTATCGGAACGGCAAGTGCAGCGTCGCCGTCTCGGTCGCGGGCTATGTCGTGCTGCTGCTGTGCTGCGTGGCCTATCTGGTCAGCGCAACCTATACATCCTTCCTGTATTTCCAGTTCTGATGGAGGTGAAGCGCTTTGAATGAAAAAACGGAGTCTCAAGCCCCCGTCTCTCGGGCAGAATCGGATGTCCGGCAGGCAAAAAAACAGGCGTCTGCCCGCAGACGAACGCACAACACACGCTTGGCGTTCGTGTTTCTGGCAATCGTGGCGGTGTTTGCAATCGTGAACCTGCTCGTGCGCGACCGTGATTTTTCCGAAAATGAGAATCGCAAGCTTGCGCAGCGTCCAGCGTTTTCCATGGCCGCGCTGGCGGATGGCAGCTATTTCTCGGATCTGACTGCGTATTATTCCGATCAGTTCTTTGGCCGTGACGGCTGGATTACTATCCGGCTTTGGGAGGATCAGCTCCTTGGACGCAAAGAGTCCGGCGGCGTGTATCTCGGCAGGGATGGATATCTGCTTGCCAAGCCCGAGGCGCCGGACGCGGCGGCTCTGGAGCGCACCGCTGCCGCAATCACGGATTTTGCCGCAGCGCATCCGGATGCGCCGATGCGCATGATGCTGGTTCCGGATGCAGCCGCGATTCTTCCGGGCAAGCTGCCGAAAAACGCGCCGGTGCGCGACCAGCTTGAAGATATTGCCGCGGTCGAAGCGAGGCTGAGCGGCACGGTGCAGTTCCTTCCGGTCGCAGACGCGCTGCGCGAGCACGCGGGGGAGGAGATCTACTACCGTACCGACCACCACTGGACGAGCCTTGGCGCGTACTATGCCTTCAGCGCGGCCGCTGCGGACATGGGCATCACCGCACCCGTGAGTGATTATCAGGTGTATCTGGTCTCTGACAGCTTTCAGGGGACACTGTCCTCCAAAAGCGGCAGCCACAGCAGCCGGGATCAGATTCAGGTATACGTTCCGCAAGGGATTGATTCGGATTATTATGTAAACTATCCGGACACGCAGACCAAGTCCGCTTCGCTGTATGTGAGCAGCCACCTGCAGGACAAGGATCAGTACACCGTGTTTTTTGGCGGCAACCATCCTGTGGTGGAGATTCACACCACCTGCGGGAATGGCAAGAACCTGCTGGTGTTCAAGGATTCCTATGCCAACTGCTTTATGCAGTTTCTGACGCCTTATTATGAGAACATCATCATGATCGACCCGCGCTATTATTACGACGATCTGGAAACCCTGTTCAGTTCCTCCGGGATCACGGACGTGCTGTTTCTGTACAGCGCGGATACGCTCCTGAAGGATACCTCGCTTGCCGATGTGCTGACAGCTTCGCTGGAGACAGGCGCATAATCGCCCGGTACCGATCCGCTTACAGGCGCCAGCCCTGAACAGACAAGAAAAAACCCTGTAATCTTCACGATTACAGAAAAACGCCGGGGGAGCATGATTCATCATGCTCCCCCGGCGTAAAAATACAGAGGAAATCAAATGCCCACGGCTGTTGCTTTGCAGTTATCCTTGTTGGGGTCAGTTCGTGGGCCAGGCAATATCTGGCGCCCGGGCTTTGCCGAAAAAATGCAGCAAAAAGCCCTGGACACGATTGCATCCAGGACTTAATGGAGCTGCTGGGCAGATTCGAACTGCCGACCTCATCCTTACCAAGGATGCGCTC
>JABLYK010000063.1 GCA_018265835.1 Oscillospiraceae bacterium
GGGTACGCAGACGCGCCCGGCGAGCGCACAGCAGCGCCGTGCCCCGCAGCAGGGGGCGCAGCCATGCCCGGAAAGCGCGCAGCAGCGCCGTGCCCCGCAGCAGGGGGCGCAGCCACGCCCGGAAAGCGTGCAGCAGCGCCGTGCCCCGCAACAGGGGGCGCAGCCGCGCCGCACTGCGGCACAGACAGCGACGCCGCTCGACGAACTGACGTTTCCAACGGCGGAAACGGCCGTACATACCGCGTCGCCAGGCAAGGATCGCCCGCAGGAAGCTGCAACCGCACCCAGGAAGGCGAAAAAACGCCGGAAGAAAAAGAAGAAAAAGAGTCTGGCCCGCCGTCTGGTGACGCTGCTGGTGACGCTTGCGGTTCTGGCAGGGCTGTATCTCACGGCGGTCTACTCCAACATTCCGTTCATCGCCAAATGGCGCACGGCCTATATTGAAACCGCTATGAATACGCTCAACCACAAGTGGCTGGCGACGGCGTTCATCCCGCGCAGCGTCATCGACGAGG
Organism: Oscillospiraceae bacterium; assembly: GCA_018265835.1. GTDB lineage: Bacteria > Bacillota > Clostridia > Oscillospirales > Oscillospiraceae > CAG-103. The sequence goes on from JABLYK010000063.1 coordinate 516, forward strand.
TAATGGCGAATCTGGAGCAGGCACGCGAAGATCAGGTTGGCGTGAACAGCGAATGGGATACACTGGAGACTATCCACCGGACGGACGGCCACCGCAACAGCACGCTGACCGACACGACCGGCATGACGCAGGAAGAAGTGGACTTCTTCGACACGTTCTGGGAGGTCGACGTGCCGTCTATGCTCGCATATGTGGACAAAAATCCGACGGCGCTCAGCCGCGGCTGGGGGAAGATTGACATCAATGAGGCCGGCCTGGACGACAACGGCACCTCGATTCGCACGGTGTTTGACGAGCAGGTGCTGGCCATTGACGCACAGCAGGGCGTTCTGATTGCCCGCGTAAAGGGCGGCAGCTACCGCGGCTTGATCGTCATTGCAAAGGATCCCGCCCGTCTGAGCCTGCAGGCTGCGTCAACGCTCGGCTCCTATGGGCAGCATGCCGGCGTAATCGCGGAGGCGCACAACGGCATTCTGGCGATGACCGGCTCCGGCTTTATCGACGAGGGCGGCGTCGGCAACGGCGGCTCGCTCGCCGGATACTGCATGTGTGACGGGAAGGCTTATGGCACCCATATGTGGCGCGGCTTCAAGCGGCTGGAGCTGCACGCGGACAACCGCATTTATATCCGTGACTGCGCAGACCCCGTTTCGGCCGATACGACGGACGCGGTGGAATTTTCGCCGGCCATGATTATCGACGGGAAGATTGTCGTCCCCAGCAACGGCTTCACGGATCTGCAGCCGCGCGCCTGCCTTGGACAGTCGCAATACGGAGAGATCATCATGCTGCTGGTGGAAGGGCGTTTGCCGGGCACCTCCATCGGCCTCAGCGTGCCGGACTGCGCGGAGATCATGCACAAGCACGACTGTGCGCAGGCGATGAATCTCGACGGCGGCACGAGCGCCATGATCTGGTACAAGGGCGAATACATCATGCGCAGCTCCAACCCGGCGCTCAGCGCAGGGCGGCCGCTTCCAAACGCGTTTGTCTACGCGAAAAAATAAGAACGTTACAGAGCCGGTTCCTGTCGGAACCGGCTCTGACGGACATATTTGCCAATTTTGGCGGCAAAAAAATGAAGAGAATCGTCAAATTGGGTCTTGCAATCCGCGCTGCAACGTGATAAAGTACATACAACAATGAAAAACCAGTGATCGAGAGAAGTAGCCATTGCGGAAACTTGCAGAGAGCGGCCGTTGGTGGAAGTGCCGCAGGGAAAGCATGGTGAATGGACTCGTGAGGGCTAACCGATTGCATGTGCATGAGGGGCGACGGCGAACCGCAGCCGTTATCAGGCGGAGCGTATGATCGTACGTGATGAGAGGGCGCCGCAAGGCGTCAATGTGGGTGGCACCGCAGGATGTTCAGTCTTGTCCCATGGAGCGAGAGCTTCTATGGAGCAGGGCTTTTTTGTTATGTAAAAAACATAACGCGCATCCGCAGCTGCCCGTTTTTGTGGCGCACTGCAACGTCGCGTGAAGGTTCTTGCCCAATCACTTCTGACGGAGGGATTTTCGATGAAATTACAAACGAAACGATGGCGTGGCTGCCAAAAATAAAGGATGTCAATTTGAACCCGATACCATTGGCCATTTTGTGAAATAGGAAAGATTGAATAGGAGAATGATTATGAATCAAACATTCCAGAAGATCGTCGGCGCCGGACTTGCGCTGACCGCTGTTTTCTCGCTCGCCGCCTGCGGCAAAAAGACAGAGACCAACCCGAACGATAACGCCTCCGGCAAGACCTATAAGGTCGGTATCGTCCAGTTTGTGGACGACGCATCCCTGAACCAGATTGAAGAGAATATCGAGAAAGAGCTGGACGCCAAGGCTGCCGAGCTGGGCGTGACGTTTGACTATGCCGACTATACCTACAACGGTCAGGCGGACTCCACCACGCTGAACCAGATCGGCGCGGAGCTGGTCTCGAAGGACGTGGATATCATCATCCCGATTGCGACGCCCGCCGCGCAGGTCATGCAGTCTGTCACGGAGGATACCGATATTCCCATTGTGTTCTCCGCGGTGTCTGACCCCGTCGGCGCCAAGCTGGTCGCCAGCATGGACGCGCCTGGCGGTAAGATTACCGGCACCTCCGACAGCCTGAACACCAAGGCGATCATTGACCTGATGCTCGCCGCGAACCCCGACACCCAGTATGTTGGCCTGCTCTATTCCAAGAGCGAGGACTCCTCCAAACAGCCGATCGCGGATGCGATTGCCTATCTGGAATCCAAGGGGATTCGGTATATTGAAAAGACCGGCACCAACACCGATGAAATTTCCTCTGCTGCCGACGCGCTGATCGCCGAAAAGGTGGACGCCGTCTTTACCCCGACCGACAATACCGTCATGAAGGCGGAGCTGGCCATTTACGAGAAGTTCCTCTCGGCCAAAATTCCGCACTATGGCGGCGCTGATTCCTTTGCGCTCAACGGAACGTTTGTTGGCTACGGCGTGGATTACACCAACCTTGGCAAGGCCACGGCGGACATGGCTGTTGACATTCTTGTGAACGGCGCCGACCCCGCGACCACGGGCGTCATGACGTTCGACAATGGCATCGCCATGGTCAACACCGAAAGCTGCGCGGCGCTTGGCTTTGATCTGACCGCGATCAAGGCGGCGTTCGACGGCCTGTGCACCCAGATTGTTGAGACCCACACCGCACAGGAATTCGAATAAGAGAGTAACGTAAATTCCGGGCGTCCATCCGGACGCCCGGTCATTCTGTGTTTTAGGAGGATTCGCAATGGCGGATTTCTTTTCCCTGAACGTGCTGCAAACGGCGCTGGAGGTCGGCTTGATCTATGCGCTGGTGGCGATGGCGCTGTTCGTCAGCTTTTCGATTCTGAACATCGCCGACCTGTCCACGGACGGCTGCTTCACGCTCGGCTGCGCGGTCGGTGCGATGCTGACCATTGCCGGGCACCCGATTCTGGCAATCTTCGCCGCGATGGCTGCGGGCATCTGCTCCGGCTATGTCACCGCGTTTCTGCAAACCCGGCTGGGCGTGGAGAGCATTTTGGCCGGTATCATCGTGAACACCGGCTTGTATACCATCAACCTCGGAGTGATGGGCTTTTCCTCCAACGTGTCCATCTTCGGGTGCGACACGGTGTTCACGCTCACGCGCAGCCTGCTGGGCGACAGTCCGGTCAGCCGCATTGTGCTTCTGGCCGTGATTGCCCTGCTCGTGTGCGTGGCGCTCATCCGCTTTTTCGGCACGACGCTGGGCCTTTCCATCCGCGCCACGGGCGACAGCCCCGATATGGTCAGCGCCTCGTCCATCAACCCGAAGTTTACCATCACGGTCGGCCTGTGCCTGGCAAACGCGCTGACCGCGCTGGCCGGCTGCCTGATCGGGCAGTATAACAAGACCTGCGACATCAACCTCGGCACCGGCATGGTCACCATCGCGCTGGCCAGCCTCATCATCGGCGAGGTGTTCGCAGGGAAGAAGGGCGGCATCCCGCGCCGCGTGTTCTGTGTGGTGCTCGGCAGCATTGTTTACCGGTTCATCATCGCCATCGCGCTGCGGCTGAACGTCTCGACGGAGTATTTCAAGCTCGTCTCCGCTGTCATCGTGGCCGTGGCCATCGCCGCGCCGAAGCTCAAGGAGCGCGCGCAGCTGGAAAAGGCGAAGTCCGCTGCCCGCCGTGCGCACCAGCTCCAGCAGAAGGGAGGCTCTGCCGATGCTTGAAGTCAGCCATATTTCCAAAACGTTCAACGCCGGAACCGTCAATGAGAAGAAAGCCATTCAGGATCTGAGCCTTACCCTGATGGACGGGGAATTCGCCACGATCGTCGGCTCCAACGGCGCGGGCAAATCCACACTGTTCAACGCAATTGCCGGCACCTTCTTCGTGGACGGCGGCCTGATCACGCTCGACGGCGTCGATCTCACCTTCCTTCCGGACTACAAGCGCAGCAGTCTCATCGGCCACCTGTTTCAGGATCCGCTCAAGGGCACGGCGCCGCACATGACGATTGAAGAGAACCTTGCCGTCGCGTACCTGCGCACGTCGCACAAGCATACGATGTTCAGCCGCGTCAACCGCAAGGACCGCGAGTTTTTCCGCGAAAAGCTCCGCGCGCTGGATATGGGTCTGGAGGATCGGATGAAAACGCCGGTCGGCCTGCTCTCCGGCGGACAGCGTCAGGCGCTTACGCTGCTGATGGCCACGATGGTTACGCCGCAGCTTTTGCTGCTCGACGAGCACACCGCCGCGCTTGACCCTGTTACGGCGGATAAGGTGCTGGAGCTGACCAAGAGCATCGTATCCGAACGGAACATCTCCTGCCTGATGATTACGCACAACATGAGTCAGGCGCTGGAGCTCGGCACGCGAACCATTATGATGGACAGTGGACGCATCGTGCTCGACATCTCCGGGCAGGCGCGCGCCGGGATGACCGTCCCGCAGCTGCTCGAACAGTTTGCTGCCCAAGCGGGACAAAAGCTCGACAACGACCGCATCCTCCTGTCCACCATGGAGGAGCTGGAGTGAGCCATAAAACAACAAAGGGATCCCCGATTTTCATCGGGGATCCCTTTGTTGTTTTGGGTTTACATAATGTGTTCCTCGGCGCAGTTGTCAACGACGCGGACGCCCATTTTTTCATGAGCTGCGACCGGAAAATCTGCGATGCTCAGCGCATCGAACTTCGCGCACAGGCGCAGCTCCGGGTTCAACCGGAGATCGTCCACCGTTTTTCGCAGCGTCTCTTCTTTGAACATAACCATCACCCGAACTAGTATGTCCGGATGTGCCTGTTCGATACAATTCGCGCTTGCGGGGCGATACGGCATGTGTTATGCTAACAAGCATGAGATTGTGTTTGTGTAGTGCGGAAAGGAACACGCTATGTCAGTAACCTTATATTTGGCCATTCCCTGCTATAATGAGGAGGCGGTGCTGCCGGAAACGTCCCGGCGGCTGCGCGAGAAATTTACCGCGCTGCTTCAGGCGGGGCGCATCAGCGGGGAGAGCCGCATCTGCTTCATCGACGACGGCTCCAAAGACCGCACGTGGGAGCTGATCGCCGGTCTGCACGCGGAGGACCCGGTGTTTTCCGGTATCAAGCTCTCCCGCAACCGGGGCCACCAGAACGCGCTGCTGTGCGGCCTGATGACGCTTCGTGACCGGGCGGACTGCGTGATCTCCATGGACGCGGATCTGCAGGACGACATCAACGCCATCGACGCCATGCTCGACCAGTTTGCGGCCGGGTGCGATGTTGTCTACGGCGTGCGCTCCAAGCGCGAAACGGACAGCGCGTTCAAACGCATGACGGCAGAGGGATTCTACCGCGTGATGCGCGCATTGGGCGCGGATGTGGTATTCAACCACGCGGACTACCGCCTGATGAGCCGCCGGGCGCTCGATGCGCTCGCGGAGTACAAGGAGGTCAACCTGTTCCTGCGCGGCATGGTGCCGCTGATCGGCTACAAGAGTGGTGTGGTATACTACGAGCGTGCGGAGCGCTTCGCAGGGGAGAGCAAGTACCCGCTGAAGAAGATGCTGTCCTTTGCGTGGGAGGGCATTACGTCGCTGTCTGTGCAGCCCATCAAGCTCATCACGCGGCTGGGCACCCTGATGTTCTGCGTGAGCCTTGTGATGCTCATCTGGTTCCTGATCCGCCACTTTACGGGTCACACGGTGCAGGGCTGGTCGAGCCTTGCGGTATCCATCTGGGCAATCGGCGGGCTGGAGCTGCTGGCCATCGGCGTCGTAGGGGAATACATCGGAAAGATTTATCTGGAAACCAAAGGCCGTCCGCGCTATCTGGCGGAGATTGTACTGGATGACAGGGGCGACGCGGAATGAAGAAGCTGTTCGATCAGAAGCTGCTGAAATTTCTGTTGGTCGGCGTTGTGAATACCCTTGTGGGCATGGCCATCATGTTTGGCCTGTATAATCTGGCGCACTGCTCCTATTGGGTGTCCTCAGCGGCAAATTATATTCTGACCAGCATTCTAAGCTTTTTTCTCAACAAACATTTTACGTTCCAGAACAAAGAGCGCAGCGCTGCGCAGGTTTGGCGGTTTGCGCTGAACATTGCCGTGTGCTATCTGCTGGCTTATGGCATCGCAAAGCCGCTGTGTCTGCGCCTGTTGAACAACGCAACGATCAGCGTGCGCGACAATGTGTCCATGCTCGTGGGCATGTGCCTGTTCACGGGGCTGAATTACCTCGGCCAGCGCTTTTTCGCCTTCCGTTCGGAAGAGAAGTGAATTGGAAACCCCGCAGATTCCGGAGTGAATTGCACCCCATTTGTTAGACAGTATGATATACTATCTAACAAGTGGGGT
>JABLYK010000064.1 GCA_018265835.1 Oscillospiraceae bacterium
TGACAGTGCCGGTCAATCCCGTACCGCTTGCGGTACGGGATGACCTTGCGCTGTCCCCCCCCGCATCTTCGAACCGAAGCCCAGCGAAGCGGGTTCGGGTCGATAAGGAAGAATGACAGTGCCGGTCAATCCCGTACCGCTTGCGGTACGGGATGACCTTGCGCTGTCCCCCCCCGCATCTTCGAACCGAAGCCCAGCGAAGCGGGTTCGGGTCGATAAGGAAGAATGACAGTGCCGGTCAATCCCGTACCGCTTGCGGTACGGGATGACCTTGCGCTGCCATTCTGACGCCGTGACAAAGAAAAACACTTGACACCGGGCGCGAAAAGGACTATAATAACCGGGCTGTAAAGGAAAAACGTTTTACAGCGGGGAGGCGAAAACCGTGACGGACGATACCGTGATGCGCACGATGCTGTTCGATTTTTACGGCGAGCTGCTGACCGAAAAGCAGCGCGAATACTTCGACCTCCACTACAATGCCGACCTCTCGCTGGCGGAGATCGCCGAGCGCACGGGCATTTCGCGCCAGGGCGTGTGGGACATCATCCGCCGCGCCGAGGCGACGCTGCGCGAGACGGAGGAAAAAACCGGGCTTGTCCGGCGCTACGGCGCGCAGCGCGAGACCATTGCCGCGATCGAAGCGAAGCTCACGCGGTTGGAGACCGGGACGGACGGCGAGACCCGGCGGCTCGTGCAGGACATCCGGCAGGAGCTGCAAGCGTTGAAAGGATAAACATTATGGCATTTGAATCCCTGTCGGATAAACTTTCCGAGGCGTTCAAGCGCCTGCGCGGCAAGGGCCGGCTCACCGAGGCCGACGTCAAGGAGGCCATGCGCGAGGTCAAGCTCGCCCTGCTCGAGGCGGACGTCAACTTCAAGGTCGTCAAGGACTTTGTAAAAAAGGTGACCGAACGCGCCACCGGCGCGGATGTGCTCGAAAGCCTCTCCCCGGCGCAGATGGTCATCAAGATCGTCAACGAGGAGCTTTGCGCCCTCATGGGCAGCGAAAACCAGAAGCTGAACATCAGCTCCAAGTCGCCGAGCGTCGTGATGCTCGTCGGCCTGCAGGGCGCGGGCAAGACGACCAACGGCGCGAAGCTCGCCGGGCTGATGAAAAAGCAGGGCAAGCGCCCGCTGCTCGTCGCGTGCGACGTGTACCGCCCCGCGGCGATCAAGCAGCTGGAAACCGTCGGCGCGCAGCTCGACATCCCCGTGTTCCAGATGGGACAGGGCGACCCGGTCGAGATCGCCAAAGCCGGCATCGAGCACGCCCGCAAGCACGGCAACGACCTCGTGTTTCTCGACACGGCCGGCCGCCTGCACATCGACGAGGCGCTCATGACCGAGCTGCAGAACATCAAGGCGGCGGTCGAGCCGGCGGAGATCCTGCTCGTGATTGACGCGATGATCGGTCAGGACGCGGTCGCCACGGCGACGGCGTTTGACGAGGCGCTGGACGTCACCGGCGTTATGCTCACGAAGCTTGACGGCGACGCGCGCGGCGGCGCCGCGCTCTCGATCAAGGCGCTCACCGGCAAGCCCATCAAGTTCGCCGGCATCGGCGAGAAGCTCGACCAGATCGAGCCGTTCCACCCCGACCGCATGGCGGGCCGCATCCTCGGCATGGGCGACGTGCTCACGCTCATCGAGAAGGCGGAGCAGAATCTCGACCAGAAAAAGGCCGAGGAGATGGCCGAGCGCCTGCGCCAGAACAAATTCACGCTCACGGATTACTACGATCAGCTCCAGTCGCTCAAGGGCATGGGCTCGATGCAGGATCTGGCCGGGATGATCCCCGGCGTGGACGCCAAGGCGCTGCAGGGCGCGCAGGTGGACGAAAAGGCGCTCTCGCGCATCGAGGCGATCATCCAGTCGATGACGCCGCACGAGCGCGACAATCCGAACGTGCTGAACAGCAGCCGCAAAAAGCGCATCGCCGCGGGCAGCGGCACGAGCGTGGTGGAGATCAACAAGCTGCTCAAGCAGTTTGAGCTGATGCAGACGCTCACCAAGCAGCTCGCCGGAAACAGCAAGGCCATGAAGCGCATGGGCAAAAAGGGCATGGGCGGACTCGGCGGCCTGTTCGGCGGCGGCGGACGCGGGAGACCCTACGGGTTTTAAGAGTTTCGTTTTGCAACCACTTCGTTGGGTTGCAAAACGCCTCGCAGAGTTTCGCCGCGCACGGCGAAAGAAAATCGAATCATTTTTTCGAAGCATAAGCTTTCTACGCCCGACCGGGCGCGGAGATAGACACAGAACAATTAATGGAGGTGAAGATACATGGTCAAGATCAGACTTCGCAGAATGGGCGCGAAGAAGAATCCCTACTACCGCATCGTGGTCGCGGATTCCCGCTCTCCCCGCGACGGCAGATGCATTGAGGAGATCGGCTCCTATGATCCGCTGGCGGAAGGCGTCCAGATCAAGGTGAACGCCGAGCGCGCAAAGTACTGGATCGACAACGGCGCGCAGCCGACCGATACCGTTCGCGCATTGCTCAAGAAAGCTGCAGCCGAATAAGGAGTATGAACCGGCAATGAAAGAGCTACTGACCTATATCGTACAGAACCTCGTGGACAAACCGGACGAGGTTTCTGTGACCGAGCGCGAGGCCGACGGCGAAACCGTATTTGAAGTGCGGGTGGCCGACGGCGACATGGGCAAGGTCATCGGCCGGCAGGGCCGGATCGTCAAGGAGATCCGCATCCTGATGAAGGCCGTCGCCCAGAGAAAGGGCAAAAAAGTATCGGTTGAAATCATGGACTGAATTCATGACGGCATAGGGGACATTCCCCTATGCCGTCATGAAGGGGTTCACGGCTTTCTGCAGCGCACTCGCTGCGCTCGCACGTTTGAAAGCCGAGAAGTGTTTTTTCCGCCGCACATGTCGCCGGAAAAAACGGATTGAATTTTCTTTCGCCGCTTCCGAGCGGCGAAACTCTGCGAGGCGGAGGGCGGGGCGAATTCCCGCCATTTTTTGTATCCTGAAACGAGAGGTTTTACCCATGAAGCAACAGTATCTGGAGGCCGGAAAGATCACGAACACGCACGGGGTGCGCGGCGAGGTGCGCATCACGCCGTGGGCGGACAGCGCGGCGTTTCTGCGCGGCTTCCGTACCTTTTATATCGACGGGCAGCCCGTCCGGGTGCTGCGCAGCCGGGTGCACAAAACCCAGCTCATCGCGCAGCTCGAGGGCTATGACGACGTGAACGCCGCCATGACGCTGAAAAACAAGGTCATTCACATCGACCGCGCGGACGCGAAGCTCCCGGAGGGGCGGTATTTCCAGCAGGATCTGCTGGGGATGCGCGTCGTGTCCGACGCGGGCGAGGCGCTCGGCGAGCTGGCCGACGTGCTGGATCTGCCGCAGGGCAGCGTCTTCGTGGTGCGCGGTGCGCGGGAAATCCTCATCCCCGACGTGCCGGAGTTTCTTTTGAACATTGACGCGGAGCGCGGCGAGATCACCGTGCATCTGCTCGAAGGGATGTGACGCCATGGACACGATGCGCATCGACATTCTCACGCTCTTTCCCGACTCCATGCGCGCCGTGCTCGGCGAGAGCATCCTTGGCCGCGCGGCGCAGCGGGGCATTCTCGACATCCGCTGCCACCAGATCCGGGACTACACCGAAAACCGCCAGAAGCAGGTGGACGACTATCCCTACGGCGGCGGCTGGGGGCAGATCATGATGGCGCAGCCGCTCAAATCCTGTCTCGACGCCGTGATGCAGGACGCGGAGGCGCGCCGCAGCCGCGTGATCTACCTGTCCCCGCAGGGGCAGCCCTTCACGCAGGAGAAGGCGAAGCAGCTCAAGCGCGACTATGACCATCTCGTGCTGGTCTGCGGCCACTACGAGGGTGTGGACGAGCGCTTTGTTGAGGCGTGCGTGGACGAGGAGATCTCCCTCGGCGACTTTGTGCTCACCGGCGGCGAGATCGCGGCCATGGCCGTGGCCGACTGCGTGTGCCGCATGGTGCCGGGCGTGCTCGCGGACGAGGCGTGCTACACCGGCGAGAGCCACTGGGACGGGCTGCTGGAATACCCGCAGTACACGCGCCCGGAGGTCTGGGAGGGGCGCGCCGTGCCGGAGGTGCTGCGCGGCGGCAACCACGCGGAGATCGAGACGTGGCGGCGGCAGAAGAGTCTGGAGCGCACGATGGACAAGCGCCCCGACCTGTTCCGCGCATTCCGCCCGGATGCGGCGGATCAGAAGCTGATCGCCCGCATCCAAAAGCAGCGCAGCCGCCGGAAGCTCTCGCACCCGGCCGTGTGCCGCGCTGCGGCGGAGGACGATCTTCCCGCCATCCTCGAAATCGTACGCCAGGCGAAAAACTACCTGCGCCGCCACCGCGTCGATCAGTGGCAGGGCGAATACCCGACGGAGGCCGTGTTCCGCGCCGACATCGCGCGCGGGGAGTGCTACGTGCTGGACTACGACGGCGAGGTCGCGGGCATGTTCACGCTGTCCGCGCAGCCGGAGGCGGCTTACGCCGCGCTCACGGACGGGAAGTGGCACAGCGGGGAGGACTACTGCGTGCTGCACCGCAACGCCGTGCGCGCCGATTTTCGCGGCACAGGCGTGTCGGACACGATGCTGCAGGCCGTGGAGGCGCTGACGCGGCAGCGCGGCTGCACCGCCGTGCGCGTGGACACACACCGCAAAAATCAGGGGCAGCTCCGGCTGCTGAAGGGGCACGGCTACCGCTACTGCGGCAACATTCTGGTCGCTTCCGAGCCGGGGCACGACCCGCGACGGCAGGCGTTTGAGAAAATCCTCAAAATGCAAGCATTTTGATGAGGGGCTTGCGGCCCGCTGCAGCAGGCCGAGAAGTGTTTTTTCCACCGCACATGTCGCTGGAAAAAACGGATTGGAATTTATTTCGCCGCTTCCGAGCGGCGAAACTCTACGAGGTTCACCACTATGCAACTGACAAATCCAACGGAGATCAAATCGCTGCTCGCGCGGCACGGGTTCCGGTTCTCCAAGGCGATGGGACAGAACTTCCTCACCGCCGCGTGGGTGCCGGAGCGCATCGCACAGGAGGCCGTGCCCGACGCCGGCACCGGCGTGCTGGAGGTTGGCCCCGGCGTCGGCTGCCTGACGGCGGAGCTGTCCCGGCGCGCGGGGAAGGTCGTGGCCGTGGAGCTGGACGAGCGCCTGCGCCCGATCCTTGCGGAGACGCTCTCCGGCTGCGCAAACGTCGAGCTGGTGTTCGGCGACGTGCTGAAGCTCGACCTGCCCGCGCTCGTGCGCGAGCGGCTGGCGCCGCTGCGCCCCGTCGTGTGCGCGAACCTGCCGTATAACGTCACGTCGCCGCTGCTTGCGGCGTTTCTGGAGTCCGGGTGCTTTGCGGAGATCACCGTCATGGTGCAGCGTGAGGTGGCGCACCGGCTGTGCGCCCGCGCCGGCACGGCGGACTACGGCGCGTTCACCGTGTTCACGCAGTGGCACGCCGAGCCGGAGATCCTGTTCGACGTGGCGCCCGGCTGCTTTCTGCCCGCGCCCAAGGTGACGAGCAGCGTCGTGCGCCTGCGGGTGCGCACCGCGCCGCCGGTTGCGGTGGCGGACGAGAAGCTGCTGTTCGCCGTCGTGCGCGCGGCGTTCAACCAGCGGCGCAAGACGCTCGTGAACGCGCTCTCGTCCGGCCTGCCGGGCTTCGAGAAGGAGACGATCGCCGCCGCTGTCGCGTGCTGCGGGTTCGATGCGCGCGTTCGCGGCGAGGCGCTCGATCTTGCGGGCTTCGCGGCGCTGGCAAATGCTCTGAAAATGACAGAAAAATAACTTTTCTGTTTCTTTTTGAAAACTCTTGACAGACTCTGCCGCGATGTGTTATCCTGTCCTCACCAAAGAAATTTTGGTAAAAGTTTTGTGAAGAAAAAAGTGAAAGGGGTATTTTACAATGAAAGATCTGTTTATGTTCCTGTCGAAGCTGCACAGCAATGATTATTGGGTTTGGGATCAGAAAGTTGCTGATAAGTTCGAAGAAATTGCGAACCAGTTTTAAGGATTGAACATGGAACCCCGGACGGCGAACGCTGTCCGGGGTTTTTGATGCAAATTTTTCTTGACAAGCTGTGCAAAAGTCTGCTACACTTTACATGCCCAAAGTGGTTTGGGGAAGAGTTTTGTGAAGCGTAGTTTCGCGCGGTCACCCATGCGCACAACTACACAAGCCCCGGAGCGATTCGCTCCGGGGCTTTTCACGTCAGAATGACAGCGCAAGGTCATCCCGTACCGCAAGCGGCACGGGATTGACCGGCACTGTCATTCTTCCTTACCCGGCCGCAGGTCAAGCCTGCG
>JABLYK010000065.1 GCA_018265835.1 Oscillospiraceae bacterium
GACGTGCGCTTTGCTGAGCTCTTTCGCATTCTGGCGCTCGAGGGCGCGCAGCTGATCGTGGTGCCGGCGGCGTTCAATATGACGACCGGCCCGGCGCACTGGGAGCTGCTGTTTCGCGCGCGGGCGCTGGATAACCAGTGCTTTGTCGCGGGCTGCGCTCCGGCGCGGGACGAGACGGCGGGCTATGTTTCCTATGCGCACTCGCTCGTGTGCGACCCGTGGGGGCGCGTGCAGGCGCAGGCGGAGGCAGCGCCCGAGCTGCTGATCTGTGACATTGACCTTTCCGAGACGGACGCCGTCCGGGCGCAGATCCCGGTCCTGCGCGCGCGGCGCACCGACCTGTATCAGTTGAAATATGAAAAAGACTCGTGATTTCACGAGTCTTTTTCTGTAATGTCCGTGACGGTCATTTTCTGTCCATTCACGCTGAATTTCACCTCATAGCCGCCGAATTCCAGCCCGTAGACACGGCTGGCGTCCGCCTGATACCGAGGGCGCGGATCCTGCGCGAGCACGCCGATGAGCGCGTCGCGCTTCTCAGCAGGGAAGCGGGACAGCGGCTCCGGCGGAATCTCCACCGTCAGCGCATGCATCTCCACCTGCCCGGTGAAGCCCTCTGTCGCTTCCGGATGGCAGTCGGCGTAGGGAATGTAGGGCTTGATGTCGTAGATCGGCGTGCCGTCCATCAGGTCCGCCCCGGCGACATGGAGTACCGGGCCGCGCGCGTCGGAAAATGTAATGTCCTCCAGACGCACGCACGACAGACCGATCGGGTTCGGCCGGAACGGCGAGCGCGTGGCGAACACCCCCATGCGCACATTGCCGCCCAGACGCGGCGGACGCACGGTCGGCGACCAGCCGGCGCGCACATTTTCGGAAAACTCCCAGATGAGCCAGATGTGCGAGAACGCCTCCAGCCCGCGCACGGCGTCGCGGCTGCAAAATTCCGGCTCGAAAATAATTTCCGCCTGCAGGCTGTCGACCACGCCGCTTTGGCGCGGGACGCCGAACTTTGTGGCAAAGTCGCTGTGGATGTGGGCGATGGGCTTCATCCGTCCGCCTCCTCCGCCGTCTGGCACACGTGGCGCACACAGCATTGGTCACACATCGGCTTGCGCGCCGTGCATACGGCTCGGCCATGCAGCACGAGCCGGTGGCAGAAGTCGGATGATTCCTCCGGCGGCAGGATGCCGCGCAGCGCGCTCTCAATCTTGACGGGGTCTTTCAGCCCGTCTACGAGGCCCATCCGATTCGAGAGCCGGATGCAGTGCGTGTCCACGACCACGGCGGGCTTGTGGTACACGTCGCCGAGGATGAGATTGGCCGTCTTGCGCCCGACGCCGGGCAGGGAAGTGAGGGCCTCCATCGTGTCCGGCACGCGGCCGCCGTATTCCGCAACGAGCCTGCGCGCGCACAGGACGATGTCCCGCGCCTTTGCCCGGTAAAAGCCGCAGGAATGGACATAGGGCTCCACGTCCTCCGGTTCGGCGGCGGCAAACGCCTCGAGCGTCGGGAAGCGTGCATACAGCGCCGGCGTGACCTGATTGACGCGCTTGTCGGTGCATTGTGCTGCCAGCCGCACGGCAAACAGCAGTTCATAATCTTTCTGATATTGCAGGGAGCAGTCTGCGGGGTAGGCCTGCGCCAGACAGCGGAGGATCTCCTGCACTTGTTCCGGTGTGCGCATATTGTTCACCTCTACGGCAGTGTAGCACATTTTGCGCCGCCTGCCAAGTGCGGCGAGTTGCCAAGGCGCGCAAAATGCGGTATAATATCGCCATTGCATTACAGGAGGCGCACTATGTACAGACCATTGGCGGATGAGATCCGGCCGACGACGCTCGACGAGGTCGTCGGGCAAAAGCATATTCTGGGCCCGAACGGGATGCTCCGCCGCATCGTGGAATCCGGCGAGATCCCGAATATGGTGTTTTACGGCCCGTCCGGCACCGGCAAGACCACGGTCGCAAGCATCATCGCGGCCAGCACGAACCGCACCCTGCGCCGCCTGAACGCCACGACCGCGAGCATTTCAGACATTCGCAATATCATCGCGGAGCTCGACACCATGCTCACGCCCGGCGGCGTGCTGCTGTATCTCGACGAGATCCAGTATTTCAACAAAAAGCAGCAGCAGTCGCTGCTGGAGTTCATGGAGGACGGCCGCATCACGGTCATCGCCTCCACAACGGAAAATCCGTATTTCTATGTCTATAACGCGGTGCTCAGCCGCAGCACAGTGTTTGAATTCAAGCAGGTGCCGGCCGCCGAGGTGGAAAAGGCCGTGCTGCGCGCGGTGTCCATTCTCAGTGCGCGGGAAAATGTCACGGCAGACATCGAGCCCGGTACGGCGGGGTATATCGCGTCCGTCTGCGGCGGCGATGTGCGCAAGGCGCTCAATGCGGTCGAGCTGCTCTTTTCGGCGGCGCCGAGAGAGGGAGATACCATCCGCCTCCTGCGCGCCGATGCAGAGAACATCACGCAGCGCAGCGCCATGCACTATGACCGCGCGGGCGACGATCACTATGACGTCGTGTCCGCGCTCATGAAGTCGCTGCGCGGCTCGGATCCGGACGCGGCGCTGCACTATCTGGCGCGCCTGCTCGAGGCTGGCGACCTGATCGGCGCCTGCCGGCGCATCCTGTGCTCGGCAAGCGAGGACATCGGCCTTGCCTATCCACAGGCAGCAATGATTGTGAAATCCTGCGTGGACAGCGCGCTGCAGCTCGGCCTGCCAGAGGCGCGGCTGCCGCTGGCGGAGGCAGTGCTGCTGCTGGCCACGGCGCCGAAGTCCAACTCTGTCGTCATGTCCATCGATGCCGCCATTGCGGATGTCCGGGCGGGGAAGGCGGGCCCTATCCCGCGTGAACTGCAGAATGTCCACGCCGACGGCACGGGCTTCGAGCGTGAACAGGGCTACAAGTATCCGCACAGCTACCCGGGCCATTGGGTGCAGCAGCAGTACCTGCCCGATGAACTGAAAGGAAAGCACTATTACGAGTACGGCGATAACAAGACCGAACAGGCTGCGTGCGCCTATTGGCAGCGCATCAAGGGGGAGTGAGCGATGGACATTCAGGTCGGCGATATTCTGACGATGAAAAAACAGCACCCCTGCGGCGAGAAACGCTGGGAGGTGCTGCGCATCGGCGCGGACTTCAAGCTCCGCTGCCTCGGCTGCGGGCGCGAGGTCATGGGCCCGCGCGCAAAGTTCGAGAAAATGGTCCGGCAGATCGACCGGAAAGAGGCATAAAAAACCGGAGGACGTGTCCTCCGGTTTTTCTTTATCTGTGGATGCCCTGGAAAAACAGCGCCACGGTGCCGGGCCCGACGTGCGAGCCGGTGACGGGCTCATAGCACACGGTCAGACATTCGCCTGTGAAGCCGCGCTGGCGCAGTCCATCGAGCAGAAACTGCGCGCCGGCTTCATCGTCCGCGTGCGCGATGCCGATCTCCTCGGTTTTGTCGGCGGCGAGCTTTTCGTAGAAGTCTGCCAGCGCGGTGAGCGACTGCTTGCGGCCTCGCGTTTTGCCGCACTGGACGATTTTCCCTTCGTCGTCGCCGCGCAGCAGCGGCTTGATCTTGAGCACGGTGCCGACGATGGCCGCAGCTTTGCTCACGCGGCCGCCGCGCTCCAGATAGGCGAGGTCGTCGACCGTGAAGTACTGGCACATGGTGCGGCGGCGTTGGGAGATCTGCTCCACGATGAGTGAGAAGGGTGCGCCGTTTTCGAGCATGCGCGCAGCCTCGAGCACCAGCAGCCCCTCGCCGAGCGAGGCGGCATAGGTGTCAATGGCGGCAATCTTCCGCTCCGGGAATTCCTCCTGCAGCTCTTCCACGGCCATGGCGGCAGCGTGTGCCGTGCCGCTGATGCCGCCGGACATGCCGATGTAGATCACGTCGTCTCCGGCGGCCAGTGCCTCATGCAGCGGCTCCAGAAAAGCGGCGAGGTTGATCATGGCCGTGGACACTGGCGCACCGCTGCGCATGGCGTCATAGTAAGTCTTGCCGTCAAAATCGATTGTGGGATCCTGCTCTGCCTGCACGCCGTTAATGGAATAGTGCAGAGGGATAACACGCAGGGAATATTTCTGAATGTAAGCAGCCGGCAGATTTGCCGACGTGTCTGTGAAGATCTGGATCATGAGAGTGCTCCTTTGCTTGCTCAAAGTGCTGCACGGTGTGCGCTCTATATCTGTACACCCGTTTCTGTGCAAATACAAGCTACTGTCATTTTTCCCTGTCTACGTTCCGATTTTACAGTCTCTACCGAAAAAAATGCGGCTCTACAGTCGTGTAGAGCCGCTCTACTCCCATATAGCGGTAATTTTCGCCGCCAACTTTCCGTCAAAAGGAAGATGCACACAAAAAAATCCCGCGGCTCTGAACAGAGCCGCGGGATAGATCACAGAAGTGAAACTTACTTGATGAGCTTCGCAACTTCCTCGGCGAGGTCGTCCTGACGCTTCTCAATGCCTTCGCCCTTCTCGAAGCGGGTGTAGTCCACGAGCTTGATGGAGGCGCCGACCTGCTTGGCGACGGCAGCGATGTGCTCCTCGACGGAGACCTTGTCATCCTTGACGAACGGCTGCTGCAGCAGGCAGATCTCCTTGAAGTACTTGCCGATGCCGCCCATGACGATCTTCTCAATGATGGCGTCGGGCTTCTTGGCGTTCTTCGGATCTTCCTTGGCCTGCGCCAGGCGGATCTCCTTTTCCTTCTCGATGAACTCTTCGGAGACGTCACTCTTATCCTTGTAGGTCGGGTTCAGAGCGGCAATCTGCATGGCGATGTCCTTGCCCAGCTCGACGACAGCAGCGTCGGTGGACTCGGTCTCGAGGTTGACGAGCACGGCGATGCGGCCGCCCATGTGGACATAGGGGACGTTCAGGCCGGTGTCGTAGCGCGCGAAGCGGCGAACCTTGATGTTCTCGCCGATGACGAGGACCTTATCGTTCTGCTCCTCGAGCACGGTCTTGCCGTTGCCGTAAGCGCAGGCGTACAGCGCGTCGAGATCGGCCGGGTTCTCCTTGGCGACGACAGCGGCGACGCCCTTGACGTAATCGACGAACAGATCGTTCTTGGCCACGAAGTCGGACTCCGCATTGACCTCGACGATCACGCCGATGCCATCGACGACGGCGGCGTAAGCCATACCTTCGGCGGCAATGCGGCCGGCCTTCTTCTGAGCGGCGGCGAGGCCCTTCTCACGGAGCCATTCCACAGCCTTATCGATATCGCCGTCAGCAGCGGTGAGGGCCTTTTTGCAGTCCATCATGCCGACGCCGGTCATTTCACGCAGATTTTTCACATCAGCAGCAGAAAATGCCATAATTCTTTCTCCTTTATTGTTTTATCAGAAGGGCGGGTACACGGCCCGCCCTTGCAGTTTTCAATTACTCTTCGACTTTCTGGGCCTCTTCCTCGGAAGCGGCTTCCTCAGCGTCGACGCCCTGACGGCCTTCCTGCACGGCGTTGGCCATGGTGGAAGCGATCAGGCGGATGGCGCGGATCGCGTCGTCGTTCGCGGGGATGACGTAGTCGATCTCGTCCGGGTCGCAGTTGGTGTCGACGATGGCGACGATCGGGATGTGCAGCTTGCGGGCCTCAGCGATGGCGTTGTGCTCCTTGCGGGGGTCAACGACGAACAGCGCGCCGGGGAGCTTCTTCATTTCCTTGACGCCGCCGAGGTACTTCTCGAGCTTCTCCATCTCGCCGAGCAGCTTCATGACTTCCTTCTTCGGGAGCATGTCGAAGGTGCCGTCTTCCTGCATCTTCTTGAGCTGGGCCAGACGGTCGATGCGGGTGCGCATGGTCTTGAAGTTGGTGAGCATGCCGCCGAGCCAGCGGGCATTGACATAGTACATGCCGACGCGGGAAGCCTCTTCCTTCACGGCGTCCGCAGCCTGCTTCTTGGTGCCGACTAAGAGGATGGTCTGGCCATTCTCTGCGAGGGTGCGCACAAAGTTGTAAGCCTCCTCGAGCTTTTTGACGGTTTTCTGCAGGTCAATGATGTAGATGCCATTGCGCTCGCAGTAGATGTACTCCGCCATTTTCGGGTTCCATCTGCGGGTCTGATGACCGAAGTGGACACCGGCCTCGAGAAGCTGTTTCATAGATACGACTGCCATAGTTT
>JABLYK010000066.1 GCA_018265835.1 Oscillospiraceae bacterium
CATAATGAACACCCCACTTGTTAGATAGTATATCATACTGTCTAACAAATGGGGTCACTTCAATTTGCAGCGGGAATTTTTTTCTATGCTTTTTTGCACAGCAAAAATGAGCATGTACCATTTCCCCGCTCCTTCGGGGCAGCCGGAAATGATGTACAAAACTTTACGCGCATCCGCAGTTGTCCGTTTTTTCGTGGCGCACTGCAAAGTCACGTGAAGTTTTATAGATTCAGACCTTTTTCCACTTGACGCCCTGTGGGGTGTCTTCCAAAACGATGCCCTGCGCCTTCAGCTCGTCGCGGATGCGGTCAGCCTCGGCCCAGTTCTTGGCCTTGCGCGCTTCTTGCCGCGCGGCGATCTTCGCCTCAATCTCGGCGGCCAGATCGTCCCCGGCGGCGTCTGCACCGAACGGGATGCCCAGCACGTCGCACAGCTCCAGGAAAATGCTTCTGCACGTCTCGGCCAGCGCCTTGGTCGGGTCGGCGGCGGGGGAGACGGCGCTGTTGATGTCGCGCACCATCTCGAAAATGACGGAGATCGCGTCGGCGGTGTTGAAATCGTCGTCCATCACATCGTCAAATTTTGTGCGGTAGTGGTTCAGACCCGCGGCGAAAGCGGCTTCGCTGTCGGTCATGGCGCCGTCTTTGCCGTTGGCGGCGAAGAAATCCAGATTGCTCTTGGCGGTGCGCAGACGCTCCAGCGCGGCCTTGGCCTGCATGAGAATCTCGCCGGAGTAGTTCAGCGGGCTGCGGTAGTGGCTCATGAGCATGAACATGCGGATGCAGTCGTAGCCATAGGCCTCGGCAGCCTCGCGCACGGTGAAGAAGTTGCCGAGTGACTTGGACATCTTCTTGTTGTCGATGTTGATAAAGCCGTTGTGCAGCCAATAGTTGACGAACTTGCAGCCGTTGGCGGCCTCAGACTGGGCGATCTCGTTCTCATGGTGCGGGAAGGCGAGGTCGCTGCCGCCGCAGTGGATGTCAATGGTCTTGCCCAGATAACGGTTGGACATGGCGGAGCACTCAATGTGCCAGCCGGGGCGGCCCTTGCCCCACGGGGACTCCCAGTACGGCTCGCCGGGCTTGGCGGCCTTCCAGAGCGCGAAGTCCAGCGGGTTCTCCTTGATGTCGTTCACGTCGATGCGCGCGCCGGACTGCAGATCCTCGATCGGCTGGTGGCTCAGCTTGCCGTAATCCCTGAATTTCAGCGTGCGGTAGTAGACATCGCCGTCAACGGCGTAGGCATAGCCCTTGTCGATGAGCGTGGTGATGATGTCGATGATCTGCTGGATGTTTTCCGTGGCCTTCGGGTGAACGGTCGCCTCGTGTACGCCGAGCGCGTGGGCGTCGGTGAAGTACTCGGCGATGTATTTCTTTGCGATCTCCTCGCTCGTGACGCCCTCTTCGTTTGCGCGCTTGATGATTTTGTCGTCCACGTCGGTGAAGTTCTGCACGAATGTCACGTCGTAGCCGCGGTATTCCAGATAGCGGCGCAGCACGTCGAACATGATGATCGGGCGCGCGTTGCCGACGTGGATGTAGTTATACACCGTGGGGCCGCAGGCGTACATGCGCACCTTGCCCGGCTCGATGGGGACGAACTCCTCTTTCTGCATGGTCATGGTGTTGTAAAGCTTCATGGATGCATCTCCTTTGATCGTCAAAACTGGTTTCGGGGAACAAAAAAGCCTCCCATGCGTCCAATCGCATGAGAGGCGAAATTCCTTTCGCGGTTCCACTCTCGTTTCTCGCTCGCTGCTGAAAGCCGCACCGTAACGCGGTGCCTTCGGGCGGGCATTTCCTCCTGCCGCGGCTCCGGGGCGCACGTTCCGCCCCGCACCGACAGCTCCTTTCCAGCCGTTGAGGAGCCTCTCTGCCTCGGTTCGTGGGCGTACTCTTCCCGTTCATCGCCGACTTTTCGTATCTTACCACACGTTGTTTGCGCTGTCAAGGTTGCCCGGCGGCGGAATCTGTGATACACTGGCTGCAAATCAGCAATCGGGAGGAATGACAATGCGCATTGCAATTACGTATGATCCGGCGACCGGGATGGTCGCGGAGCACTTTGGCCACGCGGAATATTTTAAGCTGTACACGGAGGACGACGGCGTCGTTTTCACGGACGTGGTGGCCTCGCCCGCAAGCGGACACGAGGCCGTGACGGCGTTTTTGGCGTCGCAGGGTGTGGATGTGGTCATCTGCGACCAGCTCGGCGAGGAGGCGCGCGACGCGCTGTTTGCGGCTGGCATTGCGGCATTTCCGGGGGCATACGCGCCGGCAGACGAGCTGGCCGTGGCACTGCTGGAAAACCGCCTGATCTACGAGCCGGACACGGGCTGCGACTGCCATGGTGACGGCGGCTGTGGCTGCAGCTGCGACGACGGCTGCAATTGCGGGGACGGCTGCGGCTGCCACGAATAACGAAACAATCAAAACCGATCAAGGAGGCCAGTACCATGAAAAGACTGCTCGCAGGACTCTTAGCACTGACCATGCTGCTTGCACTGTGCGCATGCGGCAGCAAAACGACGACGGCTGGGGAAACACCGCCTGTAGAAACGCCGGAAACGCAAACGGAGACGCCCAACGCATCGCCGGTGGCTTCCACCGTGGAGTGCACGCTCGTCCTGCCGAACGACGACGGCATTCTCGGCGTGGAAGAAAAGACGGTTACGGTGGAAAACAACGCGCAGAGCGTGATGGACGCGCTCATTGAAAACGGCGCGGCACCGGAAGGCACGCGCGTCAACAGCGCGGAAGTGGACGGTAAAACGCTCAAGCTCGATTTGTCGCAGGAATTTGGCGACGCGGTCAGGGGCACCGGCACGGCGGGCGAGACGATGTATCTTGCGAGCCTTGTGGACACGTTTCTGGTCTTTTACGACTGCGATCAGCTTGTCCTGACTGTGGCTGGGCAGACGCTGGAGACCGGCCATCAGGTCTATGACCAACCGATTGAGATGTATCTCTTCGACTGAGCCTTGGAAAGGGCGGCTATATTTTCAGACAGGCGTTTTTCGCCTGTCTGTTTTTTGCTGCGCCGCAGGCCGCGGACCGATTTTCTCCGGAACTGTGTATCAGGGGAACGGGTTTTGTGCTATAATAATGTAATACGAACTGAAAAAGTAGGACATTATGCGAAAAAAGTTATTGACATATGTCATTAACCTGCTAAAATGATACCAAACCAGTATGATAAAACCTGCGAAAAAGGAGGTCGGGTATGGAGCGCTTTCAGATTACAGGCATGAGCTGCGCCGCGTGCAGCGCGCACGTAGAAAAGGCGGTGGCCGCCGTGCCGGGCGTAAAAGAAGTTTCCGTCAGCCTGCTGACCAACTCCATGGCCGTGCAGTACGCCGGCCCGGCGACGGCGGAGCGCATCTGCACCGCCGTGCGCGACGCGGGCTACGGCGCGAAGCCGGAGCGCGAGGAGGAGACCGCCGCCGCGCTGGAGGATACCGAAACGCCCAAGCTGCGCCGCAGGCTCATCGCTTCGGTCGTGCTGCTCATACCGCTGCTGTATGTCTCCATGGGCACGATGCTCTGGGATTGGCCGGTGCCGCCCATTCTGCAGGATATGCTCGGCATGGGCATCTATGAGCTGGTGCTCACCGTGGCCATCATGGTCATCAACCGGAAGTTTTTCATCAGCGGCTGGGCGGGGCTGAAGCACCGCGCGCCGAACATGGACACGCTCGTGGCGCTCGGCGCGGGCGCGGCGTTTGTGTACAGCACGGTCGCGCTGGGCATGATCGCGTATTACTACGCGATTGGAAACCACGCGGCGGCGCATCCGCTGATGGAGGAATTCTATTTTGAATCGGCCGCCATGATCCTCACGCTTATCACTGTTGGAAAAACGCTGGAGGCTCATTCCAAGGGGCGCACCACGGACGCAATCCGAAGTCTCATGGATCTTGCGCCCAAGACGGCGAACGTCCTGCGCGATGGCAGGGAAGTTACCGTGCCGGTGGAGGAACTGGTGCTGGACGATGTGTTCGTCGTCCGCCCCGGCGAGAGCATCCCCGTGGACGGCGTCGTCACGGATGGCGCGGGCGCGGTGGACGAATCGGCGCTCACGGGCGAGAGTCTGCCCGTGGACAAGGCGGTGGGCGACGCGGTCTCCGCTGCGACGCTCAACCAGAGCGGCTTTCTCACCTGCCGCGCCACGCGCGTCGGCAAGGACACGACCATTCACCAGATCATCCGCCTTGTGGAGGATGCCGCGGCGACAAAAGCGCCGGTGGCGAAGGTGGCGGACAAGGTGTCGGGCATCTTTGTTCCGGCGGTGATTGCCGTCGCGGTTGTGACGCTCGCCGTTTGGCTGATCGCGGGGCAGAGCTTTGGCTTTGCGCTCGCGCGTGCGATCAGCGTGCTTGTCATCAGCTGTCCTTGTGCGCTCGGGTTGGCCACGCCGGTGGCCATCATGGTCGGCAGTGGTCTCGGCGCGAAGCACGGCGTGCTGTTCAAGACCGCCGCGTCGCTGGAACAGGCGGGCAAGACACAGATCGTCGTGCTTGATAAGACCGGCACAGTCACGCAGGGACAGCCGCGCGTGACGGACGTGCTTTGCGCGCCGGATACGGCGGACGCGGATTTGCTCCAATGCGCCGCCGCGCTGGAGGCCAAGAGCGAGCACCCGCTGGCGCGTGCCGTTACCGCATATGCCGAAGCGCGGCACGTCCCCGTGCCGGACACGACGGACTTTTCTGCTCTGCCGGGGCACGGCGTGCGCGCCATGCTCGGGGACGATGCGCTGACGGGCGGCAACGCGGCGCTCATGCGAAGTCTCGACGTGGACGTGTCTGCGCTGCAGAAGCAAGGTGAGGCGATCGCGCAGGCGGGCAAGACCCCGCTGTATTTCGCGCGGGCAGGGAAGCTGCTTGGTGTCATTGCGGTGGCCGACGTGGTCAAGCCCGACAGCGGCGACGCTGTGCGCACGCTGAAGCGGCTGGGTCTGCAGGTTGTGCTGCTCACGGGCGATAACCGCCGTACGGCGGCGGCCATCGGCGCGCAGGTCGGCGCGGACATGGTGCTGGCCGATGTGCTGCCGGACGGCAAGGAAGCGGAGCTGCGCCGCCTTGCGGACTACGGCGCGACCGCCATGGTGGGCGACGGAATCAACGACGCGCCCGCGCTCACGCGCGCGGACACCGGTATCGCCATCGGCGCGGGGGCGGATGTGGCGCTCGACGCGGCGGATGTGGTGCTGATGAAAAACAGCCTCATGGACGTGGCGGCGGCCATCCGTCTGTCGCGCCAGACGCTCAAAAACATCCACGAAAACCTGTTCTGGGCGTTTTTCTATAATACGATCGGTATCCCGCTGGCGGCGGGCGTGCTCTATCCCGCGTTTGGTATCACGCTCAACCCCATGCTTGCTGCGGCGGCCATGAGCCTTTCGAGTTTCTGCGTGGTGATGAACGCACTGCGCCTGAACCTGTTTGACCCCTACAATGCAAAACATGATGCGGCGCAGGCCGCGAAGCGGCAGCCGGTGTACCTGCCGGAGCCGGACGATACAGAAAAGGAGGAAGTTTTGATGACAAAAACGATGACCATTGAGGGTATGATGTGCACGCACTGCCAGGGCCGCGTGGAGAAGGCGCTGAATGCGCTTGACGGCGTGACCGCCACGGTGAATCTGGAGGCCAAGACCGCCACCGTCACCTGCCCGGAGGGTACGGACGATGCGGTGCTGAAAAAGGCCGTTACGGACGCAGGCTATGAGGTCGTATCCGTCCAATAAGCGCATGGATGCAAAACGCCCCGGCATTCGCCGGGGCGTTTCAGTTTGTCAAAAAACCTCGTAGAGTTTCGCCGCCGGAGCGGCGGCGTCAGAAGACGCTCACTCCGTTCCATTTTCTCAAGAGAGAAAATTCCATAT
>JABLYK010000067.1 GCA_018265835.1 Oscillospiraceae bacterium
CCGCTGCCGGCTCCACCAGCGTGATCCTGCAGATCACCGGCGCCGACGGCACGACCCACTCCGCCGCCTGCACCGTCACCGTCAAGGAGACCAAGACCATCCTGGACCTGATCCCCGGCGTGAACGGATAACAAATCGCAAAATGATCCCCCGGATGCGGCGCATCCGGGGGATTTTTTTGCCTGCTATTTCGTTTCGGTCTCGCCGCTGCGCTTTTGCAGGTAGGCAAAGTAGTCGCTGCGGAACGTATCCTGCGAGATGTCGATCTGCTCACGCACCTGCTCGCGCATGGCCAGCACGGCCGGATTGGTCGAAGCGTCATTGCCGGTGTCATAGGTCTTGCCGTCATACCACGCGTAGTTGCGGAAGTAGACCACGCCGCCGTCCGGGCCGAACATATCGTTGCCGATATAATAGCGCAGGTCGGCGTCCAGCGAGAACAGGTCCACGATCGTCGGCGCGATGTCCATCGTGCTGACGTATTTTTCGGAGACCTGCGGCGTGATGCCCTCCGTCCAGATCACGAACGGCACGTTCGAGAGCAGGTTGTGGTCGCTGGTGCCCTTGATGGCCTCGATGAGCTCCGTGTCGGAGAAATACTTGCAGTAGTGATCCGTGAACAGCACGAGCACCGTGTCCTTGGCGTGGCCATCAGCCTCCAGCTGCTTGCGCAGGCCGCCGATGAAAGCGTCCGTCTCCATGGCCTGCGCCACGGCGCGGGTGTACTCCTCTTTCTGCGCCTCAGTCGTGTACGGCACGGTGCTGTAGTCGATTGCCGCACGGGCCTGCTCCAGGTGCGGGTCCGAGATGTTCTGCTGCTCCGTGGTGTACGGCCCGTGGCCGGAATACGTGATGATGAAGCTGAAAAACGGCTCGTCCGAGACGATCTGGTCATAACCGCGCAGGAGTTGCGAATCGAGCATGTAGTCGTCCATGCCGAGATCGCCGTAGTCACTATAGGATTCATAGCCGAAGTTCAGATGGATCTGCCCGCGGTTATAAATGTTCGGATTGGCCGCGTGATAGGACCGGGCGCGGTAGCCCGCGTCACGAAACAGGTTCGCCAGCGAATACGGCAGCGCATGCTCGGCGTAATACGAGTTGCGCACATGATACTCCGGCGCGATGAGGCCGGTGTTCGCCGTAAACTCCGAGTTAAACGTGCCGGCTGAGAGGAACATCGGCGCGTAGTAATTCGGGAAATACAGGCCATCCTGCTCCAGTTGCCAGAGGTTCGGCATATACTCCGGTGTCACGAGCCAGTCGTCCATGGACTCCATCATGATGAAGATCAGGTTCTTGCCCGCAAACGCGCCGGTCATGGGCGTATCGGCCGCCTCCTTCGGGTGGGACGCGTAGTAGTCGTCCAGCTCCGCGATGCGCTGATCCGTCACCGTGTCCTGCGGCCAGAGCGTCACGGCCGCGCCGCGCACCGTGTACTGGTACAGGCCGGTCAGCATCAGGCAGCGGTTGGGATTGCTGAAGTCCGTATAGGTGTCGCGGAACGTGTCGTGGCTCTCTGCGTTGTCCCAGGAGAAGTACTCGCTGCGGTCCTGATCATCGCCCCGGTACACCAGTACATTGTGGACGACAATGATGCCCGCCGCGCACGCGACCGCCAGCACGGCGGCCACGATCCGGCCGCGGCGGCCGGGGCGCGCCTTCGGCATGAAGATCACGGCGCAGAGCATCATGGCCAGACACACGGCGAGACTGAACCACTCGCCTTTCCTCAGGCGGAAGTAGGACGCGCTGATAAACCGCGCGCCGTCGCCGGCATACGCAAGATCGGCAAAGGAAAAGCACGTGCCCGTCAGCTGATAGAGCACGCAGTTCGTGATAGCCAGCAGCGCAAACGGCACGAACGTGATCAGCAGGAAGATACGCCGCCCCGTCCGCGGCAGCAGCGCAGCGATTGCGGTCATCGTACCCGACCACAGTAGCGTGAACACCAACGGCTGCCACGCCCAGAGCGACACATTGCTCATCGAGCCGTAAAACAGACGCAGGGAAAAATCCAGAAGAAAATACGCCAGAAATGCCAGCAGCAGGCTCAGCCACAGCGGGGCCGGGCGCAGCCGCTGCGCGCGCTTGGCCGGCGCAGAAACGGTTGCCATGAAAACCATCCTTTCGAGGAAAACAAAAAAGCGTTCGCTTAAAATATTACAAAAATATTTATTATTATAGTATCTTCTCGTCCCCGCGTCAATTTAAATATTTAAAAATTCGCTTGGAAAATACAGGTTTTCCTGCGTGCGGCATAAAAGCGGGGGCGCATCCGGATGGATGCGCCCCCATGCCGGGAACGAAAGTCTGCGCCGTCTGCTCAGGCGAACGCTTCGCAGAAGCGGTGCAGCACTACAGCCGGCTCGGCGCGCGTGGCCGTGGCCTGCGGCGCGATGGCGCTGCCGCCGACGCCGCAGATCAGCTCATGCGCGACCGCCCACTGCATCGGGCCGAACGCAAAGTCGCTGACGCTGCCCTGATCGACAAAGCCGGGCAGATCCGCCGCCTTCGTGACGTCATAGCCCTTGTACTTGGCGTACTCATAGAGCATGGTCGCCAGCTGCTCGCGGGTGATCTCGTCATTGGGGCCGAACGCCGCGGCGCACGACGGTCAGGTCGCCCGAGAGCGTGGAGAACGTGATCTGCGTGCGCTCCGGCTCCACAAACGTCATGATCGCGCAGGCGGTGCCGAGCGTGGCATGGCCGCACAGGTCGATCTCGCCGCCGGGCGTGAACCAGCGCAGGTGATATTTCTCCCCCTCGCGCACGGCAAACGCCGTCTCGGAGAGGTTATTTTCGATTGTGATGGCCATCATCTTCGCCTCGCCGAGCCACCGGTCCATCAAGCAGACGGCGGCCGGATTGCCGGCAAAGACGTGGTCGGTAAACGCATCAATGACATACTGGCGCATAAAAAGCCCTCCTTGAAGCAACTGCCTTGATGATACACGCCGCCCGGCAGCCGCGCAAGCTGCCGGCACGCAGATTTTTCTTGCCAAGCGGAGGTGCAAACGCCAGAAACGCGCAGGCCGGGGAATCCCAGCGGATGCCCCGGTCTTTCTTTGCATTTTTTCAGTTTTCCCAGCGGATCTGCTGCGTGTCCACGAGCGGATACGCCGTGAGCTGCGCGCTGTCGAGGTCGGCTGCGTGGAGCTTCACGCCGGTGATCTGGCGGTTATCATAGGTCGTGTAGTAATAAATGCCCCGGTCCGCGTTGCAGCAGCTGGAATAGAGCGTGATCTCATACTGGCCGTCGTCCAGCTCGCAGCAGCCGCGCTGCTGCTCCACGCTCGTGAGGATGTGGAAAAACTGGCTGACGCTCGCGTCCTCCGTCTGCACCGCGCGGGCGTTGGCGCGCACGAACGCCGCGCGCACGAACCGCGAGGGCGACGACAGGTCGCCCGGCAGGCCGAGCGCGCCCATGCCGCGGCTGTCGAGCGTGACGGGCACGCCGCAGAAATCGGCCGGCGGCTGGCTGGCGCTCAGGCGGGTATAATTGCGCAGCGCGGCCAGCTGCTGCGGAAACGGCGGGTTGTTCGTCAGCACCCCGGCGGGGTCGTCATAGACGTGCAGGCCGTCCGCCGTGGCCTCGACCACGATGCAGCCGCTGCGGTCGGCAACCAGCCAGTGCAGCTGCGCGCACGGCAGCGCGGGCGCAAACGGCGTGTTGTCCACGACCACGCGCGCGAGCGCATTGCGCGCCTCGGCGACCGTGGCGCACGTACCGAGCAGCCACGGGATGAGCGCGTACTGCGGCACCGAGGCCACGCCCTGTGTGACGGGCGGATAGACCGCGTTGCCCACAAAGTTCAGCCCCGCGATGCACAGGCCCTTCTCGTTGACCGCGTCGTAATAGAGCGGATAGTCGTTTTGGATATGCGCCATGCCGATCATGGCATAATGCCGGTCGAGCGCGCCGCCGTGCAGGCGGATCGGGTAGTTGCGCGGCGTGATGGTCACGTGCTCGCCGTAGGAAAATTCGTAGTCCAGGTTGCGGCCGAAATAAAAATCGCCGTTGCAGTATGTTGCTGCGGTACACATGATGCAGGACCTCCCTCATTCGTTCGGTGTCCAGTATATCCGCCGCGCCGGGGCGAATGTTGAAGAATCTGAAAAGTTCCTGTGTCCAGTCTGTGTCTTTTATGTGCCTGACACCGCCGTGGAAACAAAACGCGGGCGGTGCTAATGCACCGCCCGCTACTTACTATCGGATTCTCTATTATCTATAGGTCTATTTGTTCCGCGTATACTTGCTTTTGTGGTTAAAGTCGAAGCGCGTAATGAAAAACAGTCCCATAAGCGCATCAGTCCATATAAGTATTTTCCAAAGCAGCAGCATTGTGCGCGTTTCTCCAATCGACATAAAAACAAAAAGCGCCAAGATACCCAGCAGATAATACACTACCAGCGCCCACTTGAGGCACATATAGAAGCGATAGCCAGTTCTGTATTTCTCAATCACATATTGGCCAATGTACCTCTGCGTCAGGCGTTCAAAAAAAGAAAGTTTCTCGCGAATGCACATTGCTTTCTTATCTGCTTTCCCATAGTGTCCAGGGAGACTTCCGATTAAAATGTCATTTAGAATTGATCGTATCGATGATAAGAAAAGGATAGTGATTCCTGTCCACGGGATGCAATAGTTGGTAATAAATTGTTTCATCGGACAATTCCTCTAACATAGGAGTAAATCGACACATTTTTTATAGACTTGGATAACCCGCTCAGCACAAATACTCTGCCTGAAGTTTTAGCTTATTCATCAGAGAATCCACCCCGGCTTTAATTACTGAAGAACCAACAACATCTGCAACTGCCAGCAAAGCACCGCCACCCGGTATTGCAGATAATGCGCCAGTAACTAAATTAATTGGTTAATTGGTCTGATTTGCTTTATACAAGAGCAAAGCATCCTGCTCATCGTCTGTATCCACTGAAACTGTTAGTATATCTTCAAGATTTATGACAGATATGCCATCGTCACAGCCATAATCATCGATTATATTAATGCAAATGGTATTATCATTATAATTGCTTACAAAACCGCGCAAAAGATTGTCCTGAAATTCCAAGCAAATTATTAGCGAATTATCCTTTGCATAGCTAAAAAGCGAGGGCATTATTTCTCCATCGCCAATCCCCCCTAAATTTGGATGGTCTTGTTTTCTTTGTTTATACAGACGATCAATTTTGGTTTCATAATTTCCTGCATAATCAATTCTATAAATATCTTTTACCGGCTTTAGAATGAACCCATCATAATACCCATGAACAGAAATGTGAGCTATCAGCACTTCATCTGTACTATACTTTGCAACATATCCAGTCAAATGTAAGTCCGTATAGTCCGGATTGCAAAAGAAACTAGCAACATTTCCATCCTCGAAGCATTTTCGAATAACATCTAACACAAAAGCACCTCCACATATATTGCCACTTTCCTATCTTCGGCTTTTCCATCCCGATTTTTGCTTTTTCTTTTCGCCGCCTTGATCCCTTTGCCTACGTGCATTTCCTTTTTGGTGTTTGTCTTTTGTGCGCTTATCACTACCATTTCGTTTTGAATGCTCACTATAATAGTAAATAATTAAAGGAGGAGCAAGGGAGCGCAGACGAAAAAATCCGGCAGCTCATTTTGAGCTGCCGGATTTTGAGCGGAGCAGACTTTGCTCCGACGCCGTGGTGCCGGTGGCCGGACTCGAACCGGCACGCCTTGCGGCACTTGATTTTGAGTCAAGCACGTCTACCAATTCCATCACACCGGCAAATTCGGCTGTTT
>JABLYK010000021.1 GCA_018265835.1 Oscillospiraceae bacterium
GGGAACAACAGGGCTCGAACCTGTGACCCCTTGCTTGTAAGGCAAGTGCTCTCCCAGCTGAGCTATGCTCCCGTTTCGCAGCTTGCTTATTATACAAGACGCTCCCCGAATTGTCAATACATTTTCAGAATTTTTTTGCCGCGTGTTCCCCGGGCGTCGACCGGAACCGACACGCCCGCCCCGGAGCCGGTCTTCCCCGCCCCGGGGCGGACAGGCCGGTCACTCCGCCGCTTCTGTCTGCGCCAGGATCTCTTCCAGCTCTGCGGGTGAAAAGGCGTATTCCGCGTCGCAGAACTGGCACGAAACAGCCGCATCCTCGCCGGAATCAATCATCTCGCGCAGCGCGTCTGCGCCGCAGTGCGCCAGCGCATCGCGCACGCGCGCACGGCTGCAATAGCAGCGGTATTCCATCTGGTGCCGCTCCACGATCTGCGGTTCCAGCCCTTTCATCACCTGCCCGACGACAGCCTCCACGCCGTCCTCATCGAGGATCGTGGTGAGCTGGTCCATATAAAACACATTGTCCTCCAGCGCGGCGATGCGCTCTTCCGGCGCGCCGGGCATGAGCTGCACGATGAAGCCGCCCGCCGCCTTGACCGAGCGATCGGTATCCACAAGCACGCCCAGCCCGCAGGCTGCAGCGATCTGCTCGCTCTCGGCAAGATAGGCTGCCAGATCCTCCGCGATCTCGCCGCTGACCAGCTCCGTGCTGCCGATATACGGCTCGCGCAGGCCGATATCCCGGCTGACGGTGAGCATTCCGTCTTTGCCGACGGCGCCGCCAACGTCGAGCTTCCCGTCCGCGCGCAGCGGCAGATCGAACGCGGGGTTGCCCACCATGCCGCGCACGTTGCCGCCGCTGTCCGACACGGCGATGACGCTGCCCAGCCCACCGCCGCCGTTGACGCGGATGGTGAGCGTGCCGTCGTCCTCCTTGAGCAGGTCGCCCAGCAGCGACGCGGCGCACAGCGTCCGCCCCAGCGCAGCGATCGCCGTCGGGCTGCAGTGATGAATGGCGTTGGCGCGCTGCACCGCTGCCCGCGCCGTGACCACCGATATCTTGACAAAGCCGTCCGCCGAGACGGCCCGAATGATCTCATCCATGGTTTGTATCTCCTTCCCTCTGACCACGCACAGCGGTCAGAAACAGCCGTCCGGCATCCGCCTGCGGCCCGTCCGCGCATACCCGCACGTCCCGGAAGCCGGCCTGCAGCAAAAGCCGCTGCAGCTCCTCCGGCGTGTGGGCGTATTCCACATGCTCCTCCGATTCGCGCGCCCAGAGCCGGCCCTGCCGCTCGAACAGATCCATCCCGTAGCGCATCGTCCGCTCCGCCTCGTCGAATTCCGCCCGCCAGAGACAGAGCACATCGTCCGTCTCATCGACGAACATGCCGCCATCCAGCGCGCGGAACGACTCCGGCACGCGGATATCGAAGATCAGAAGCCCGTCTGGCCGGATAAACAGGTGCAGCCGGTGCAGAACCTCCGGCAGCTCCTCCGGCGGGAGATAGTTCATTCCGTCCAGCGAGCAGACGGCGGCATCCACCGTGCCGTACAGGTCGAGCTGCGCCGCTTCCTGACACAGAAGCAGCGGCGGAATGCTTCCGGAAGGAAGCTCCGCCGCCTTTGCCTGCGCCTGCATAAGCATATCCGCCGACCCGTCCGAGGCGATCATCTCGTAGCCCCGCGCGGCCAGCAGGCTCGTCAGCGTTCCTGTGCCGCAGCAGAAATCCAGCAGCGTGTGCATTTCGCCGCCGTGCGCGCGAAAGCAGGACTCGTAAAAATCCGCAAACGCGGCATAGTCCACATCGCGGGTCAGCGCGTCATACCACGCGGCAAGCGGGCCATAAGCGCTCATTGCCCGGACTCCGTGCCGCCGCGGTTCTTCTTGAGCCGGCCGAACACGATCTCATACCCGCCGACGCCGTATTGCAAACTGCGGTTGACGCGGCTGATCGTGGCGCTCGACGCGCCGGTGCGCTCCAGAATATCGTTATAAATCAGGCCGTCCTCCAGATAGGACGCAACCTGATAGCGCTGCTCCATGGCCTGCAGCTCGGTGACGGTGCACAGATCGTCAAAAAACTTTTTGCACTCTTCCACTGTTTCGAGCGTCAGGATGGCCTGATACATCTCTTCGCAGCACGGTTTTTTATTGCGTTTATACATGGCGACTCCTCACATTTTTTCAGTTGAAAAGCCAGGCGGTACCCATCCGCCCCGCTTTTTCGCAGGGTCTCTTTTACCCTGTTACATTTTACACGACTAAATCAAAAAAGTAAATAGTGAAAACATGTTTCTCCCGTCATGTTTCCATACAAATGCACTTGCAATTACGGGCAGAATACGGTAAGATGAATGAGAAGAAATTCACATTCGCAGTTTCTGAAATCCAACCATCGGGGAGGGATCGCTTATGACCGTGTTCATTGCCGGAATTCCGCTGTCCATGACAGTTGTCTGGATCGCGGCGATCGTCGTGTTTCTCATCATCGAAGCCGCCACCGCCGGGCTGGTGACGATCTGGTTTGCGGTCGGCGCGCTGGCCGCGTTGCTCGCCGCCATGTTTGATGCGCCCGGCTGGCTGCAGCTGGTGTGGTTCTTTGCCATCTCCATCGCGGCCTTTGCCGTAACCCGCCCGCTCGCGAAAAAATATCTCAACAGCAAAATCCAGCCTACCAACGCCGATATGCTCATCGGTCAGGAATGCATCGTGACCGAACCGATCGACAACGTCGCCGGTACCGGCGCCGTGTCCGTCGGCGGGAAGGTCTGGACCGCCCGAACCACGGACGATCACGTCATCCCGCAGGGAGCGCACGCCACCGTGCTGCGCATCGAGGGCGTCAAGCTTATCGTCAATCCGGTCCGCGAGACTGCGGACGCGGAAGCATAAGGACTTATCATAAGGAGGAGAAAAACGCATGAAATATGCCATTCCCGTCATCATCGTGATTGCGCTGGTCATTCTGGTGCGCAACATCCGCATCGTCCCGCAGGCGCAGGCGTACGTCATCACCCGCCTCGGCGCCTATAAGACCACATGGGGCGTCGGCCTGCACATGAAGGTTCCGTTCATCGAAGCCGTTGCCAAGCGCGTATCGCTCAAGGAGCAGGTCGCAGACTTCCCGCCCCAGCCCGTTATCACGAAGGATAACGTCACCATGCAGATCGACACCGTGGTCTACTATCAGATTACGGACCCGAAGCTGTACACCTACGGCATTGAGCGCCCGATCCTCGCCATTGAGAATCTGTCCGCCACGACGCTGCGTAACCTCATCGGCGATCTGGAACTGGATCAGTGCCTGACCAGCCGCGACATCATCAACACCAAGATGCGCCAGATCCTCGACGAGGCCACCGACCCCTGGGGCATCAAGGTCAACCGTGTGGAGCTGAAAAACATCCTGCCGCCGCGCGAGATTCAGAGCGCGATGGAAAAGCAGATGAAGGCCGAACGCGAACGCCGCGAAGCCATTCTCCGTGCCGAGGGCGAAAAGCGCTCCGCCATCCTCACCGCCGAGGGTGAGAAGGAGTCCGCCATCCTCCGTGCCGACGCAAAAAAGCAGCAGAAGATCCTCGAAGCCGAAGGCGAGGCCGAGGCTATTCTCGCCGTGCAGCGTGCCACGGCGGAGGGCATCCGCCTGATCAATGAGTCGATGCCGTCCGACGCGGTCATCAAGCTCAAGAGCCTGGAGGCGTTCGCCGCAGCCGCCAACGGCAAGGCGACCAAAATCATCATCCCGTCCGAGATTCAGGGCGCCGCCGCATTGGCCGCCGGTCTGGTCGAGAGCGTAAAGGATACAGGCATCAGCGCTGAATAAATCGACTTTGTAAATTCGAAACCGGACCGGACGTATCCGGTCCGGTTTGCCATTCCGGCACAGGAGGACAGAGAACCGTGAAAATTCCATTTTTGAAACGAAAGAAAAACAACGCCCCACCCCCCGCACCCGTCACATCGCAGCAGCCGGACGGCGTGACGGCCTTTCTCCGCCGTCACAATCAGGCGCCGGAGCAGTTGGATCTTCAGCGGCTGACAGATGCGCTCACAGCCGCGATGCGCGCAGGTCTCCGCGGAGAGGGCGGCCTGCCCATGCTGCCGACCTATCTGACGCCGCAGGCGCGCGTGCCGGAAAACACACCCGTCGCCGTTCTGGACGCCGGCGGCACCCATCTGCGCACCGCCGTGGTGACGTTCTGCGACGGCGCGCCGCTGGTCAGCCGCTTCGAAACGCGCCCCATGCCGGGCAGCAGCACACCCGTGACGTGGGAAGAATTCCTCCGTGTTGCCGCCGACGCGCTTGAACCGCTGCTGGACGGCGTCACGCGCGTGGGCGTGTGCTTCTGCTATCCCGCAGAGGTGACGCCGGAGCTGGACGCGCGGGTACTGGAGCTGACGAAAGAGGTGCGCATCACGGGCTGTGAGGGGCGTCTCGTCTGCGCCGATCTCGCGCAGGCGCTGCAGGCGCGCGGCAAGACTGGTCTGCGCTTTACGCTGCTCAACGACACGCCCGCCGCGTATCTGCGCGGCAAGACCGGCATCTGCAACAGCTACACCAACGGCTTTCTCGGCATGGTCAGCGGCACGGGTACGAACACCTGCTTCGCCCTTCCCGTACGCGAGATCGAAAAGCTGCACCGGCCGGATGACGACACGCTCATGCTGGTGAATCTGGAATCCGGCTCGTTCACCGGCGTGCCGCAGGGTGATTTTGACCGCGCGCTCGACGCGGCGTCCGAGAATCCCGGCGCCTATCTATTTGAGAAGATGACCGGCGGGCGCTATCTCGGCGAGCTCTGCCGCCTGACGCTCGCCGCCGCAGCCAGGGAGGGCGTTTTCTCCCCCACCGCCGCTGCGAAGCTCCGCGCGCTCGACACACTGGACACGCCGGAGGCAGACCGGTTTGCCGCCGATCCCGACAGCGGCGCGATCCCCGCGCTGCAGGACGCTTCCGAGGCCGACCGCACTGCCGCCGCGCAGCTCATCTCCGCCATCTTCCGGCGCGCCGCCGGCGCGCTCACTGCGAACATTGCGGCCATGCTCGAGCTGGTCGGCGGGGCGGACAACCGCTACAAGCCGCTCGTCGTGTGCGTGGACGGCTCGCTCTTTGCGAGCAGCCTCCTGCTGCGTCCGGCAATCGCCGCGTTCTGCCAGTCGTTCCTCGCCGAGCAGCACAAGCGCTACTGCGTCTGCAAGGCCGTGGACAGCGCTACCATCATCGGCACTGCCGCCGCCGCGCTGCTCCGGCAGGACGCCTGAGCTGCAAACATACATGAAAAACCGCCCCGGCCAGTTGGCCGGGGCGGTTCTTCATGCGGATATGGAGGCGGCGCGCTTGCCGCGGCGGCGGAATGAAGCGAGCGTCTTCTGACGCTACGTCAGTCCGTCGGCTCGAACGCGCGGTCGTACAGATCGGTGACCTCCTTGGAGGGCGCCTTGCTGAGGAGCGACACGACAACGGCAGCGAGCAGGCCGCAGAGGAAGCCGGGGATAATCTCATACAGGCCGGTGGGAGTGGACAGGAACGCAAACCACAGCGCGTCCACCGTAAAGCCGACCACCACACCAGCAACTGCGCCGGAGTAGGTCAAGCGTCTCCAATGCAGCGCAAGCAGAATCACAGGGCCAAACGAGGCGCCAAAGCCTGCCCACGCGCACTCGACGAGCGCCATAATACCGCCGCTTTTGGGGTTGCTCGCGATGAAGAACGCGACGATGGAAATCACGACAACGATGACGCGGCCTGCCCAGAGCATTTCATGGTCTGAGGCGTTTTTGCGCATCACAGGCTTATAGATATCAGACGCGAACGCAGAAGAGGAAGCGAGCAGCTGCGAGTCTGCCGTGCTCATGGCGGCAGCCAGAATCGCAGACAGCAGGATGCCGGCGAGGAACGCGGGGAACACCTTGCGCACCAGCGTGACGAACACAAGGCTCTGATCCTCCAGCCCATCGCCTAGGAACTGGCGGCCAACGATGGCGACCACACACGACATGATAATAATCAGCGTGGTCCAGCTGCTGCCGATGATCTGGCTCTTGCGCATCTCGCGCTCCGAGCGGATGGAGATGTAGCGCACCAGAATGTGCGGCATACCGAAGTAGCCGAGACCCCAGCCGAGGCCGGAGAGGATGTCGATGATGCTCTGCCGGTCAAAGCTGCCGCTGGAGAGCAGATTGTAGTAATTTTCCGAAACGTTCACTGCGGGCGCGACAAAGTCTGCCGCATGCATGGCAAACAGGGCGATGATCGGCGCGAGCATCAGCGCGCCCAGCATCAGCAGGCCCTGGAAAAAGTCCGTCCAGCACACGGCGTTGAAGCCGCCGAGGAACACATACACCAGAATAATCGCCGTCGCAATAATCATGGCCGTCTTGGCGTTCATGCCGAGCACGGTGTTAAACAGCGTCCCGCAGGCGGAAATGCTCGACGCAGAGTAAACGCAGTAAACCACGACAAAGACGATTGCGGAGATGATCTGCAAGCCCTTGTTCCTGGACAGAAAGCGGTTGGTCAAAAACTGCGGAATGGTAATGGAATCGTTCGCGCGGATGGAATACCGGCGCAGACGCGGCGCAACAAAAATCCAGGCGCAGATCGTGCCGATCATCAGGCCGACGCCGATCCATACCTTCCCGATGCCGTACAGATAGATGGAACCCGGCAGACCCATCAGCACCCACGCGCTCATATCCGACGCACCAGCAGACAGTGCCGCGACCCAGCCGCCCATGTTGCGGCCGCCGAGGAAGTATTCCTTCTCTCCCTCCTGTTTGCGATCCTTGAAGAAGAAGTACACGCCGACGCCGATCACGAGGGCAAAGTACAACAGCATAGCAATCAATTCAGCAGTGTTCATGATTCCAACTCCATTTCATTAGAAAAACTTATGCTTTGTTCTCTTCGGAAAAACACTCGTATTCTACGTGATATCGGCACTTTTGTCAATATTAATTTGATTCTTTTTTATAAAATACCGAATTTTTTGATTGACACGACAGATTCTCCGTTTTATAATATCACAAAAACTTATATTATCGGAGGCGTGGAATGAGTCTCAAGCAGTACAACGCATTTCTCAAAACGGTGGAATGCCGGTCGGTCTCCGGCGCGGCGGAGGCGCTCGGCATCTCGCAGCCCGCGCTGACGCAGCTGCTCGGCGCGCTGGAAAAGGAGTTTGGCTTTCGGCTGCTGGTGCGCAACCGGGGCGGCGTGCGGCTCACGCCGGAGGGCAAGCGCGTCTACGCCGCCGTGCAGCAGGTGGCCGACGCCGATGCGCAATTGCAGCGGCTCGTCGGCGAGCTGCGGGAGAGCGGCAGCAATTGCATCCGAATCGCTACGTTCAAGAGCGTCGCGGTCAATTGGCTGCCCGCAATGATGAAGGAGTTTCAGGCGCTGCATCCGGAGGTGCATTTCCGTCTGTTTGACGGCGCATATGCGGAGGTGGACGCCTATGTGCGCGCCGGCGCGGTGGACTTTGGATTCGTATCGCTCCCCTGCGCGCTGGAGTGCGAGCTGTTCCCCGTGAAGGAGGATCGCCTGCTCGCCGTGCTGCCCATGGGACACCCGATGGCCGCGCGCGCGGCCATTCCGGTGCAGCAGTTTGGAAAAGAGCCGGTCGTCAGTCTGGTGGACAGCACGAATCAGGACGCGCTGCGCATCCTCAACGCCGCCGGCATCACGCCGGACATTCGCTTCCAAACCGCCGACGACTACGCCATGATCTCCATGGTGGAAAGCGGGCTCGGCATCTGCATCGCGCACGAGCTGGTCCTGCAAAGCGACAACCATAACGTCGCCATCCGCGAGCTGGAGCCGCCCGCCCGCCGCACCATTGCCGTAGCCATTCCGGATTTCAAAGCCGCAAAGCCGCTTGTGCAGGCGTTCATCCGCTTCGTGCAGGCATGGACGGCAAAAGAATAGCGTCAAAACGGGCACATTGTGTTCCGCTTCCGTTTCGGCGGCGAAACGCTGCGAGGCTTTTTGGATAAGCTGAACCCGGCGCCGCTTTTGCGGCGCCGGGTTTGTGTTTTCGGAGGTTTTATTTCCTCCACGGATTGTTGGGGTTCGGATCGGTGGGATCCCAGCCGCGGTAGGGGCTGGTGATGTCCAGCCACGGGGCGGTCGGCTTCGGCACGGGGAGCGTGCTGCTGTCATAGATGCGCACGGTCGTGCCGATGGGGCAGTTGTCATAGATCCACTTCGCATCGCCGCACGTAAGCCGCACGCAGCCATGCGAGCAGATGGTTCCGAGCTGATTATACAGCTTATACGACAGGTCGTTTTCGTGCATGCTGTTGTACGGTACGGAGTGGAACAGGTAGTTGCCCCTAATCTGCGTGACGTACTGCCCATAGCTCCCGCCCATCAGCGGATTCCAGCGCGCCTTATACGGCGTCTGGAACGTGCCGAGCGGCGTGGAATTGCCGGGTCCGCAGACGAATGCGTGATGGAGAATCGAATAATTGCCGCTCTTGTCCAAGCCGTAGACCAGCACGGTGCACTGGTTGCGCACGACCTCCAGCCGGTACGGCTTCGCGGTGCTGAGGAGCTTTGCATACTCCGCATCGGTGTAGTTTTGCACCGGAACGGTAAATTCCGTTGTGACCACGTCCGTGCCATAGAGCAGCTCGACCTTCACGGTGTGGCTCCCCGGCATGGTGCGCTTCCAAACGGACTCGGACACGGAAAATTCGGGCGTGGAGGCATGCTTCAGCTCCAGGGTGCGCAGCGGCTGCTGCACGCCGTCGAGATACCAGCGCACGGTGCAGGTGCGCGTATCGCCCTGCGCGCCGGTGAGATCCACGTCGCAGTATGTAATGTACAGATACACCGTGCGGTTTTCCGGCGTGAGCGCCGGAACCGGGTCGGTCTGGATCGTCGTGATGCCGGCAAGCCCCACGTCATAGTCGGACTCCAGCGCGCCGTATGATACGTTCGCGGTGCAGCCCAGTGCGCACAGGCGCACCCGCTCCGCCGAGCCAGCGCCGGTCAGCGCACCGTTGCGCGCATACATCTGCACCGAAGCGACCGCACCATTCAGCTCCACGGTCGCGCCGGGATCGGTGCGCACGATCACGTTCGCCTCCGGCGCGTCTCCGGTGAGCGTCACGCTGCCGCCGCAGCCGCCGCCGAGATAAACCGTGCCGGAAAAGCCGTCGAGCGCCAGCGGCGCCGTGCCATTATAGACCGCCATGCCCGTTTCCGGCAGCTCTGCCGGCTCGGAGCAGAAGGTCAGTCCCAGATTCAAAAAGACCTGTGCGATCTCCGCGCGGGTGATCCACGCCTGCGGATGCAGCCTGCCGTCGTATCCCTGCAGGAAGCCCGCTTCGACCATGCCTGCGATCTCGGCGCGCGCCCAGTCGGACACGCTCGCGCTGTCCGCAAACCGGTCAAGGCTCGTGGGATCCCCGGAGATCAGCGCAAACGCGCGGGAAAGCACAGCAAACGCCTCCTGCCGCGTGATCGGGTCGTTCGGGCGCATGGTGCCGCCCGTATCGCCCTTGAAAATGCCCATCTCCGCCGCGACGGACAGCCCGTCCACATACCACATCTGCTGGTTCACGTCCGGGAAGTGCGCAAGGCTTTTGCCCTGCGTGCAGGCGAAAATGCGCACGAGCATCGTCGCCATCTCCGCACGGGTGGCGTTTTTCGTTGGATTCAGATTGCCGTACTCGTCGCCGATCAGAATGTGATTGTCCACGGCAAACGCCATCGCCTCCGTATACCACGGGCCGGCCGGGGTCGGCTCCGGGGACGGCTCCGGCGTTGGCGTCGGTTCCGGCTCCGGGGACGGCTCCGGGGACGGCTCCGGGGACGGCTCCGGGGACGGAGTCGGCGTGGGTTCCTCAGTCGGCTCCGCCGTGGGCACAGCAGTGGCTGCGGGATCCTCCACGGCAAGCGCTGCGGCGGGCGCGCCAAACAGCGTCAGCACGCACACAAGCGACAGCAGCAGGGCAAGCAGTTTCTTTCGCATGATCCTCGTTCTCCTCTGTTCGATGGAATTCTGACTCCATTATACCGTCAGCCGGAGGATTTGCAACGGCATTTTTCCGTTTGTCGAAAAAAAGACCGCTTGTGCCGGGCGCTGCATCGTGGTAAACTACAGGCAGACATTCTTTTCCGCAGGAGGTGCGCCATGGCAAACAAACGCAATAGCGTCAGCGAAGCGATGCAGCAATCCCGGCAGACGCGCAAGGGAATCGACCGGCAGACCTTTTACAAACAATACTGTCCGGGCAGCACCAGAACATGGATTCTGATCGCCGCCGTGCTGTGCTATGCAAACGCGGCGGTGTCCGTCTATCTGGCCGCGACGGCTTCGCTCCCCGCCCTGTTTGCGGACGCAGGCGTTTCGCTCGTGCTCGGTCTGCTCATCCATCTGCGCAAGAGCCTTGCCGCGTCCTGGATTCTGTGCCTGTATTCGGTGGCGTCGATGCTGTTTTATCTCTTCTCCTCCGGCACGCTCACCGGCATACTGCCCGTGATCGCGGCGTTCATCGCCATGAAGCAGACCACACACCTCAACGGTTTGTGGCAGCGGTTCCTGAAGGACGGCAAGCTGCCGAAATAAGCGCAACCAGATGCAGCCGCCCGGTCGTTTGACCGGGCGGCGCATCTTTTAGATACTGGTGCAGCGCAACGTAGCTTCACACCAGGATTCTCTGGTTCCCGGCACGAAGCGCATTTGACGGTGGCGGCGTTTGGTGATATCATAACACGCAGCCGGACAGCGCCGGCTACGGAGGAAATACGCATGTCTATTATTGTTGATCGTGAGGCCGTCCGCATGGATATCCTCATGGCATTTCAGCGCTGCATCGACCACAAGCCGATGGCCAGCGTCTCCCTGCGCGACATTGCGGCGGAAGCGGGCATGTCTCACGCGAAGCTGCTCAACTACTACGAGAGCAAAAACGATCTGCTGCTGACCTACGTGCGCTATACGCGCGATTACATGTGCGAAAAGTGCAGCGCATGGTTTGCCGGACACGACCGGAAGGATTATGACTCCAACCTTGCCTACATGAACGCATTTATGGAATACGTCGCGGGTGGCAAGGCCGGTGAAACGCGCCCGAACGCCACAACGCAGACCTATGTGCTTGCGCGGTACGATCCGGAGATCGGCGCGCTCGTGCAGGCGGAGTTTCAGGCGTGGCGCGCGCTGATGGAGCAGTGCCTCGTTCGCATCTACGGCCCAGAGGTCGGCCACCGCGAGGCGGAGGCCATGATGATTCTCATCGCCGGAACCTTTATCTGCAACTACAACCACGCCCTGACCGGCGAAATCAACGACAACATCATCGGCTGTCTGAGCAATCTCGCGCAGTCATAACAAAACCGTCCGCTCCGTCGGTAAAGAATTGTTTACACACCTGTGATTGACATTTTTGAGACAGAGTGCTACGATATCGGTAAGCTCATATCATGAGCCTTACAACGATACAGGGAGGTTCTCATTATGGCAAAGAAAGTATTGCTTCTCTGCGGAGATTTCACAGAGGATTACGAAACGATGGTGCCGTTTCAGGCGCTGTCCATGCTGGGCTATCAGGTTGACGCCGTCTGCCCGGACAAGAAGGCCGGCGAAACCGTCTGCACCGCGGTGCACGATTTTCTCGGCGAGCAGACCTACACCGAGCTGCGCGGCCACAACTTCGCCCTGACGGCGGATTTTGACGCGGTGAAGGCCGAAGACTACGAGGGTCTGTTCATCACCGGCGGCCGCGCGCCGGAGTACATCCGGCTCAACGCGCGCGTGCTGGAGATCGTGAAGGAGTTCTTCGCGGCGAACAAGCCCGTCGCAGCCATCTGCCACGGCCCGCAGGTGCTGGCGGCTGCCGGCGTGCTGCAGGGCTATCAGGCCACGGCCTATCCCGCCGTCGGCCCGGACATTACCCTTGCAGGCGGCACCTACGTCCCCGTGAACGCGGACGAGGCCGTTGTGGACCGCAATCTCGTCACCGCGCCGGCGTGGCCGGGCGACACCGCCATTTGCCGCGAGTTTGCAAAGCTCATGGGCGCGAAGATCGAGATCTGAGCCTTCGGCATTCCATAAAAAATGACGCAGCTTTCGCTGCGTCATTTTTTTATTGGGATTTTACTCAGCCAAGCTGCTCGTAACGATACAGCAAGGTAGCGGCCTGCGCACGGGTCGCAGTGCCTGCCGGTTCGATGGTCGTCTCAGAGGTACCTTTCACGAGACCCTGGCCAACAGCCCAGGCCATCGCTTCCTGCGCCCAGTCGGAGACGCTCGCGGCGTCCGCAAACTCGGCGAGGTCAGACTTCTGGCCGTCTGCATTCTCCTGCATCACTGCGAAGCGGTACAGGAAGGTGGCAAGCTCTTCGCGGGTGACGTCCAGCTCCGGCGCAAACTCCGTCTCGGAAACGCCCTCGGCGATGCCAGCTTCAACCGCCCATGCGAGCGCGTCGGCATAGTAAGCATTCTCCGGCACATCGGTGAACGCGAACTC
The DNA here is from genome assembly GCA_018265835.1 of Oscillospiraceae bacterium. Classification (GTDB taxonomy): domain Bacteria; phylum Bacillota; class Clostridia; order Oscillospirales; family Oscillospiraceae; genus CAG-103. The sequence continues at coordinate 12,485 of JABLYK010000021.1, forward strand.
CGCATCGGTCTCAGGCTCGCCTGCCATGCGGTACAGCATGGTGACGACCTGCGCACGGGTCAGATTGGTATCGGGTGCAAAGGTGGTCTCGCTCATGCCCTTGATGACGCCCTGCTCGGTCAGAGCCAGAACTGCGTCATAGTAGTAAGCGCCTTCCGCCACATCGGTGAACGGGTTGTCCAGCTTTGCAATGGTGCGGGTTTCCGTCTCATGGCAAGCGGAGCAGGTGCGGGTCTCTTCGCCCTCTTCGGTGCCGGTCGCGGCCTTGGTCACCGTCCACTCGCCCCATCTGTGGCCGGTTGCAGGAATCTCCTGCTGTGCAACGATCACGTCACCACAGGTGGCGCAGCGGCTTCCTGCCGTCTTACCAGCCTGCGTGCAGGTGGCGCGGACGGCTGCATCCGTAACGATCGTATGCGCGGTCTCCGCATCAATCGCCGACTGCGCTGCAGCGCTGTGCACCGGAACCGTCATGCAGCTCTTGGCATTATCCACTTCGATGCTGATATCGCGGGAGGAGAGGCTCAGGGTCAGCTGCAGCGTGTGGCCGGCCTTGACGGTGTAGACACTCGGCTGCAGGTACACGGTGTACGTGTAGGACTCGCCATTCTTCAGCGCGGTACGGGTCGCCGCAGAAGCGGAATCATAACCGGCGGTCGGGTTATACAGGTCAATGTAGCCCTGACCGATGCTCTTGGACTTCGTAGCAGTCTGGGCGTACTGCACGAGGCGGAAGTTCGGCACGCCGCCGCCCATCCAGCCGCCGTTCTCGCTGATGGTGGTGATCGGCAGATAGCTTCTGCTGGGAACGTAAGCCATAAAGTCTTCGCTGCTGTTGTCGGTCAGATTCGCCGTCAGGCGGATGCCGTCCAGTTCGTCAATCTTGTCAGAGGTCGGTTTTGCGGTGAAGGTCACAGCAACTGCGCCCTGCACGGTGATGTCTTCCGGAACCTCGAAGGTGTAGGTCGCGGTGCTGCCGCGGGCCACGGTGCTGGAATCATGATTCTCTGCGTCGAGCGCGTAGGTCACCGAATTCTCGGTATCCCAGCTGTCATAGTGCGTCCAGCTGCCGTCCACGTTGCTCTGGGCGGTGACGGCCGCCATGTTTTCCGCACCGTTGTTCACGCCGTACAGGTAGTGGCTGAACCAGCGGTTCAGGACGGTATCGTACAGCTCGCCGTCGGTGTACATCTCATACTGCTGAGACGGGTAGGTCGGGGTCAGGTGCGTACCCTGATGCAGCAGGAGCTTGACCGGAACACCGGCCTCCTGATAGGCCTTGTACATCAGGTCAAATTCCTTGGTTCTGACGTTCGTGTCGTTCAGGCCGTGCACGATGAGCGCGGGGCACTTGATGTTCTTGGCATTCACCGTGTAGTCACGGGTTGCCCAATGCTTGCCGTAGTTGCCGTTCAGGGCAAGCTGATCGTTCATAATCTGGGTGAGGTATCTGCCGTACTTGTCCGCGATGGTGCCATAGTCTTCTTTGTCGAGATAACGGCCGCAGCAGTAGAGCGCGAGCCAGTCGCTGTAAGCGACGCCGCCGGTGGAAACGCCCTGAGAGTTGGTGTACTCATACCAGCTCGCAATGCCGGCGACGGGGACGATGGTCTCAAGACCTTCCACGCCGGTAGTCGCCAGACCGAACTGGGTGGTGCCGGCGTAGGAACGGCCGGTCATGCCGACTTTGCCGGTGGACCAATCCGCCGTAATGGCGAGATTGCTGGTCTTGTCCGTGTAAGCCACACGGTCGCCGTGCAGCCATTCGATCACGCACTTGAACGCATCGATCTCCAGATCGGTGCCGCAGGTCTCAAAGCCGTCAGAGCCCTTGGTGCCGAGACCGCCGCATTCGACAACGGCATAGCCGCGCACGAGGTAGTAGTCATACCAGGTCAGGTCCTCGTAATCATACATATTCTCGTACTCGTTCCAGTAATACCAGTCGTCCGGGTTCGCGTTTTCAACAGCGGCAGTCGTGGTGTAGGTGCCGGCCGGCGTACGCTTTGCGGGCTGGCTGTACATGCTTTCAAGATCATATTTGCCGTCCACATAGGGGACCGAGCCGTCCGTGCAGCCGGTGATGTACGGACGCGCCTCGTAGATGGTCGGAACCTTCAGGCCGTCCAGCGTTTCGCGCGGAAGCTGAACCAGCGCCTTGACGAGGTCGAGCTTGCCGTCGCCGTCGGTATCGTAGTTGGTCTCAACATAAACGCAGAAGCGAACAACGCCGTCATGAATCTCGCCGTCCCCGTTCAGGTTGCCCTGCGTCGGGTCGGAGTACTCAAAAATGGGCTGTGCCAGACCGTCCACGAACAGAGGCTGCTTCACGTCCTTGTGCATGGCGTCGTAGAGCACCTGCACGTTCTGGAGCATGGTGTTGAACTCCTCCACCGTGCAAAGCTCGGCCGGCGCCCACTCGATGTTCTTGGTCAGGCCGACGCTCTCCGCCATGGCGTTATAGTCGTCGGGATACGTGCCGAGCTGAGATTCTTTCATGCCGGCATAGAAGAGCAAGAAACGAGCCGCTTCCTGCTGCGTAACGCCCGTTGCGGAATCGGACGCCTCCTCTACCGCCATAGCAACCGCTTCGTCGCCCTCCACCTGCTCACTGAACGCTGCCAGGTCGCTCTGCTGGAGGTACTGCTCATCGTCAACGGCCAGAGCCGGGGTGAGCAGCGACAAAACCATCACCATGATCAGCAGAAGCGTTGTAAGCTTCTTTTTCATGATTCGTTTGCCTTCTTTCTTCGTTTATCCGAGAGGCTGATACGGGCCTCTCTCCCCGTTGTGTCCATCAGCGCCCCAACCCGGTCTGCCGCCATCCTGACCAGCACAAAGCTGTGGTTGCTTCCCCTGCTGATGACTCCAATAAACTTTTGATTATTTTAGCATAAAAATTCATTTCATTAAATCGTCAAAACAGAAACTTTTTTTCGATTTTTTTGTATTCCTTTGACAAAATTGTCTGACAAATTTCCCTGAATGTGAATTCCCTTCCTGTATTTATCTTCTCGCCCGTGATTTTCCGTCTTTTTCGCAGCAAATTTCATCCAGAAAGCGAAGCGTTTTTTGAAACGCCGCCGGACGGCGCAGCAGCCTTTTGTGCACCTTGTACAGCGACTTCGCATAGACGTCGCCGGTGTCGAGCACATCGCAGCGCACAGCCTGCCCCAGCAGGGCGCAGAGCGCGGCGCGGTGCTTGCCATTGAGGACATAGTAACGTCCGGCGACGCAGAAAACCCGCACAGGCGCATACGTTCCGGCGAGCACCTGCCTGCGGCGCAGCGCATAAATGCGCCAGAACTCCGGTGGGTGCAGATACCGCACGTTGCGCGGCCAGCGCTGGTCGAGCGTACCCGCGGCATAGCGGCGGATATACTCCGTGTCGAAAAAGGGTGCGCCATGCTCCAGCGCTTGCAAAAACGCATAGGTCGGACTTTGCACGACAGGCGTGCCCAGCAGCGTGAAAGGATCCATCAGGCCATCAACCGGGCAAAGCAGCGCCTCCGCCGGGAGGAAAACGCCCGCCCGCGCTACCCGGCAGGACCCGGGCGGGTCATAGCTGAAGCCGAAGGATTTGAGTCCGCTCTGTTGGAACAGGAACATCTCATATCCGTGAGAAACGCAGTAATTTTGGAATCTCCAGCCCCACCATGGCCGATAAATATGGTCAATCCACAATGGTATCTCCCCACTTTTTGAAAAACTCCCGCAGCGTGCCGAGCGTCTCGGCGCGGTAGAATAAGAGATCCAGCGCGAGCGTGATCCCAACGCTTTCCACAAACACCGCGCCGGCGCACAGCAGCCAGGTTCCATAGCTCCGGACGGCGGAGAGCGGCAGCCACGACGCGCACACCACGATCCCGGCGACGTTCCCCGCGCTCACGAGCAGCCTTTTGCAGAACGCTGAAAAGCGCCACCCGAACACACGGCGGCACAGATAGTGCGCATATTGCACCGTTCGGAACGCGAAAGCGAACAGCGTACCCACTGCGACGCCGGTCAGGCCGAAGCGCAGCACGAGCGCCACCGACAGCGCAAGGTTCACCGCCGCCTCCGCGATCGCGCCGCCGCGCGTCTGGCGGAAATGCCCCATGGCGTAGACGAGGGTCTTGTACGGCTGACGCACGCACGCGAAAAATGCCGCCGCAGCCATCAGGCAGCCAAACACCGGGCGGTGATAGCTGACGTCGTGCACGCCGCGCGTGTACACCGAGAGAAATGGCGTAATGAGCACGGCGGTACAGGCAAAGCAAACGACAGACACGGAAAACACCGCGTTTTCATAGCGGCGAAACTGCGTTTCGAGCGTGTCCCGTTCTCCGCGCGCCAGCAGGTCGCCAAACGCGCTGCCGACACTGGCCGACGCCGTGCTGATGAGCTTCTGCACAGCGTTCGTCACGAGGCAGTACATCGAATAGACGGACACCTCTCGCACATTGGTGAACACGGTGAGCACGATCATATCCGTATTTGTGCTGACGAAGCCGGCCAGTTCGTGGAAAAACGCATCCCGCCGCTGGGAGAGCAGCCCCGCGTCCGGCGGCGCATCCGGCCAGAGCGCATAATGCCGGCGGACATAGACGCGCACGAGCAGCGGGTTCAGGCAGAATACCAGCGCGCTGCCGAGCTTCACCACGTGGATGGAGCAGCCGGCGAGAATCAGCAGCGCTGCGGCGGCGGTGTTGGCGGCGGTCGTGCCGATGTTGACGATGTGGTGGACGTACAGGCGCTGGTCGGCCTCCAGCAGCATCAGATATGCCGAGCCGAAATAGTACTGCACGAACGTGCTCACGCCCAGAATCAGCGCCAGCGACGCGGAAAACAGCCACTCGAACTCGCTGCGCACCAGCAGCGGATAGAGCGCCGCGAACGCCAGCAGCCCCAGGGCGAACAGCCGCGCGGCAGCGCGCATGAACGTCTCCGCGGTGTTCACGATCGCGCTGACCGCGCCCATGTCCCCTTCGACGAGCGGCCGGTAGAGCGCGGCGCGCGTCACGTTCCCGACACCGGCACGCAGCAGCGCCGCGCAGCCGAGAAACTGCGCGATCGAGGCGGTGACGCCGTTGTACGCCGAGCCGAAGTGCGACAGCACCAGCCGCGGCAGGAGCAGCCCGCAGACGATGGCGGTCAGCTCCTGCAAAACGGACGTGATCAGGTTCCTGATGGCTTTTTGACTTCTCATTTCGACACCAGATTTCGGATGGCTTCATAGTTGCGCGCACAGTTTTGATCGTCGTGATACGCGAAAAAGCGCGCCACGCGCGAGCGGTATTCCTCCGGCAGCACGCAGCCGGCTTCCAGAACGGTCTCCAGCGCATCGAGCGTTTCCGCCTCGGTCGCCGCGACCGGGCCGAACGCGTCGCGCGTGAAATCAAAATCTCCGGCGGGGTAATGCTCCCGCCGGAAGCGGGACGCGTCAAACTGATAGAAAATCACAGGTTTTTGCAGGTACGCAAAGTCGAAAAACACGCTGGAATAGTCCGTGATGAGCACCGCGCCGCGCAGCAGCAGCGCCTGCACGTCGTACTCCGTCCGCTTGGCGAGCACCACGCGCCCACCCGCGCAGGGCCGGAAGGCCTCCAAATGCTGCTGCAGCGCATAGTGCGGGTAGAAGATCAGGCGGCAGTCGAACCTCTCCAGCAGCGCGTGCAGGCGCGGACTTTGCAGGAGCGACGCGATGCGTGTGAAATATTCGCTCTCGCAAAATGGCTCGGACGCAGCCCCGGCGCAAAGCCATTCACGCCACGTCGGCAGAAACAGCACCAGCCGCTCCGAGCGCGCTTCACAGCCATACAGCGCATCGAACCGGCACAGGCCGAGCGTCTGCACGACCCCGTCCCGGTAGCCGAGCGTGCGCTGCAAAAACGCCCGCTCCCACTCGGAGGAGACCGCGATCAGATCGTGCATCCGCGCCCTGGCGTGCAGCGCGGGCATGGGCACGGCGTTGTACGTCACGCCATGCTGCAGAAAGACGCACTTCTGCCCGGCGCGGCGCAGCGGCCGCGTGAGCCGGAAGAACGCCGGGATCATCTGCATCGGGAACGCGCCGCCCGCCTGCGAGCCGATGCTGCACGCAGCGGCGAGGTAATACAGGAAATGTTCCTCTGAATCCGCCGTGAGAACGTTTCCGAGCCGTTCCACCTTCTCCCGGTCGGGGGAATCGGCCGTGATGACGTAATACGCCTCGATCTCCGGGTGCCGATCGCGCAGGTAACGAAACAGGTGATACCCGTTGTCGCGCGCCTCTGTGCGCTTTTCGGCGATGAGCCAGATCTCCCGGCGCAGCAGGCCGCGGCGAAACAGGTGCAGATGCAGCCACGCACACAGATACCGCACCGCGATGGGCGTCCAGCGGCAGAGGATGCGCCATGCTCTCAGAAACGTCATGCCCTCCGCACCTCCTTCGCGCCCGTGCGGCTGAACACATAGGCCATCATCAGTGCAAACGGCAGCGCATAGTCCGTCAGTCCCGTCAAAAATCCGTACATTACAAATACCGCGGCATAGCCCAAGCCCCACCATCTGCCCCGCGCGGACGGCGCGCCGGTATGCAGGATCACCGCGACGGCGCCAAACCAACAGACCGTGCCCACCAGACCAATGGCGTACAGCGCCTCCAGCAGAAGGCTGTGCGCCGGGCGCGCCAGCTGCGCGTCCAGCCCGTGGCCGAACAAAAACGGTAGCAGAGCGTCTGTCGCACCCTGCCAGTAGCTCTGCCAGATCGCTGCCCGTCCGGTGGACAGGCTCTGCTGCGAAAACCGCGCCAGCAGCCGGCTGACCATGCCGCCGGGGTCGAGCGCCCACACCAGCGCGCACATGGCGGCGAGCAGCGCGGCAAGCGCCCATTTCCGCCGGACGCGCAGCGTCAGGAGCGTCAGCAGCGCCACCGGCAGCATCAGCGCAAACGATTTGCTGTACGTCGCCATGCCAAGCCCGGTGAGCGCAAGCAGCGCGAATCCGCAGAGCGTCCTTTGTCTGCGCCCGGGCGCCTGCAGGCCCCGGATACACAGCAAAATGCCCAGAATCAGCATGACGGAAAAATAGTTCGGGTCGTTGAACGTGCCGCTGAAGCGGAGCGTGCGCACACCGTCGATCACCTCATAGTTCAGATCGCTGTACATGGCGAGAAAGCGCGGGATTTTTTCCTTCCACAGCCCCAGCACAGACGACGCCAGCAGCCCCGTGACGAAGCTGCCGCCATACCGGACCGCGTCTGCCGCACGGTATCCGCGCACGAAGACATAAAGCAACAGCAGATTCACAAGAATCTTCCACAGCGACGCCGACCGGCACGAGACCGGTGCGAGCGCTATCAGCAGCATGCACAGCGCCGCGAGCACCCGCCGGTCGATGCTTCGCACGCGCAGCGCCAGCGCCCACAGCTCCAGCAGCGTGAAAAACGACGTAGAGCCGGGCGACGCCTTGAACAGCACCGCGTACGGCAGCAGATACAGCAGCAGCGAAAACAGCGCGGTATGCCCCAGAAACGGGAGCGCGCAGGCCCCGACGGCCAGGCACACATAAACCGCCGGCGGATCAAACAGACTCCCAATCAGCAGCAGCGTCATCCCGGCGGCGACCATGGCCGCACAGCGCAGGCGCGTCATCGGAGCGTCTCCAGCAGCGCATCCCAGCGTGCGGCGCAGTCCGCCGCGCTGTACTGCGCCCGTTTTTGCAGATTGGCCGCCGCCATGGCGCCCCGGCGCGCCGGGGCTTCGATCAGCCCCGAGACGCACGCCGCCATCGCCGCGACGTCTCCCGGCGCCACAAGGCAGCCGTTCACGCCGTTCTCAATGATCTCACGCGGGCCGGTCGGCACGTCGAACGCCACCAGCGGCAGTGCGCAGGCCATGCCCTCCAGCAGTGCCATGGGAAACCCCTCGTACTGCGAGGTCATCACGAGCAGGGCATAGTCCGGGTAGCGGGCGTACAGATCGGGCACCGCGCCCATCAGCCGCACCCGTCCGGTCAGGCCATGCCGCGCGATCGTCCGCTCGATGGCGGGGCGCTCCTCCCCTTCTCCGTAAATGTCCCACGTCCAGCCCGGATGCTGCGGCAGCACCCGCGCCGCCACGTCTACCAGCCGCTCGAACGCCTTTGCGGGGCACAGCCGCCCGACGCTGAGAATCTTTTGCGACTGCGCGCAGTACGTCCGGGGCAGCAGCAGGCGCGGGTCGATGGGATTCGGGATCTGCGCCGCGCAGCGGATGGGAGAACGCGCCTCCAGCAGCGCGCGGCTCTCCGCCGTGAGCGTCACAACGGCGTCCGCCATGCGAACGGCGGTTGCCCGGCACTGCCGCTGGAAACGAAATTCCCCGGTTACGAACGCATTGGCGTGTGCCCAGAACACCACGCGTACAGGCAGCCGAAGCCGCGCAAGCGCGCAGACCGGCGCAAGCTGCTCGCCCGCGCAGATCAGAACGTCGATTCGATTGCGCACCAGATACCGCCGCAGCATCCAGACGCTCTCCGGCAGCGTATGCCGCAGCGCCCGGCGCACCGCGTGCTGGCTTTCCGCCGCGACGCGCGGATCGAGCCGACCCGGCTCCGGCGAGCGCGCACAATAGCTCAAAAGAAAGACCGTGTGCCGCGCGCAGAGCGCGTTTGCCGTGACGGACGCGGCGCGCCCCACACCGCCCGGCTCAAACGCGTCCGAAAGATAGATGCAGATGTTCATCGCAGCACCTCGCGCCGCGCGCTGCAAACGCCCCGGCACATCTGGCTGACGGCGGCACGCACACCGCGCTGCGCATAGTCCCGCCGGTGCTTCAGCGCATGGTACACCACCAGCGGCCGGGCAAGGCGCGGGTAGAGGTAATAAAACAGCACGCCCTTGTCGAAAAAGTACTCGTCCGTGTACCCCTGGAACCATGTGGACGCGCCGCCCGCCGCGCAGCCGAGCGTCTGCGTGCAGGTGAATACCCGCAGCCCCCTGCGCACGCAGTCCTGCAGGAAGATCGTATCCTCTCCGCTGCCGAATTCCGCGCCGCCGCCAAACATGCGGTGGAACGTCACGTTCGCCCGCTTGAGCGCACGGGTGCGCGCACTGATACACACCGCCCCGAATGGACTGACTCCCCGGCGGCCGACATATCGGTTTTGAAACACCACGTCATGCGGCGGCTCGCCAAAGTTCGACACCTTCATGTTGAACACGATCACATCCGCCTCCGGGTGCTCGGCGTAGGTGCGCAGCACCGTGTCCGCGTACCCGTCGGCATAGACGACATCCTCGTCCGCAAAGAGCACAATATCCGCGCTCGCGCGCATCAGCGTCGTGTTTCGGTTGAGCCCGACGCCGCGCTCCGCGAACGAGTAGTAGCGGATGCAGTGCCCGCGGTATGAAAACTCCTCCACCGCGTTGCGGTCGCACTGGTTGCCGATCAGCGCGTCCGACTGGAGGTTCATTTGCTCCGGCAGCGCATGATCCCGCTGATTCATGGCCGCCACCAAAACCTGTAACGTCATGTCGTTCGTTTCCCCCAAAAACGATTCTCTCCCAAAAAGATCGCCGCGTACTTCCGCACGCTTCTGGCTGCGTAGCTGCAAAAGCAAAACGCGGCCCTCCCCACCGGCAGGCCGGCGGCGCGGTATGTCCGGAACGTCATGGCTGCGGCGGCGCGCTTGCCGCCCGACCGGGACGCGCGCGAGACGCGGTAGATCACCAGCGGCTCATTCACGCCGTAGGCAAACGGCTCGCGGCGCAGAATCTGCAGCCAGGAAGCGAAGTCCTCGTGAATGTCCGTCCGCAGGATCGTCAAGTCCCGCAGACACGACCGGCGCACAAGGACGGACGAGCACGGGATGACGTTCTGCCGCAGCAGTGTGCGATAGCCGATCCGCTCCGGTACCTGCATCCAATATTGCCCCGGCACAGCCGCGCCGTCTTTTAAAAACGCCGACGCCGTGAAGATCAGCTTCGCCTCCGGGCTGCGCCACGCAAACGCGAGCTGCTTTTCCAGCTTGTCCGGTAGCCAGAGATCATCGCTGTCCAGAAACGCGACCCACGCCCCCGCCGCGCGCTCGACCGCAAACGCCCGGCAAAACGCGGCACCCCGGTTTTGTGCCATGGTAAAGCAGCAGATGCGGCTGTCGAGCTGCGCATAACGCGCGATCACCGCGCCCGTGCCATCCGTCGAGCCGTCGTCCACGATCAGCAGCTCCCAGTCCGGAACCGTCTGCGCCCGCACGGAGTCAATCGCCCCGGCGATATACCGTGCGCTGTTGTACGCCGGCATCACAACCGACACGCGCACCCGGCGTATCTCACCGAACCGCTCCACTGTGCGTCACCACCCTTCCGGTCAGCGCTGCGCGCAGCAGTACAAAGCAGACTGAGAGCAGAAGCCCCAACAGCAGGCCCGTCGCCGTGCTGCGCAGGATGTCCGGCGTGACCGGCGCATCCGGCGTCTCGGCGCGCTCCACGATCTTGGCCGAGGTCCCTTCCACGATTTTTGCAACCTCTGCCGGCGCATAGCGCGCAATGGCATCCGCCGCGTCCGCAGAAAGCTGCGCCTCCGGCGAGAGCACCTCGACCCTGCACAGGCCGGTGCCATCCACGGGACTGACCGTCACCATTTCGCGCAGCGCGCTGCCGTTCACGCGAAGATCGCTCTTTTGCGCAACCGCATCCAGCACCGTGTTGCTGGAGAGGATATACACATAGGTGTCCACCAGATTTTCCGACGCTGTCACGTCGCTGCTGGTGCGCATTTGCACATCCGCGCCAGACACGTTGCTGATGTAAAATGACACCACGCAACGGTACATCGGCGTAACCAGGAACGCCGAATATACGCAAAAAAATGCTGCACAGGCCAGTGAGATGCCAAGAATCATCCACTTTCTGCGCAGCAGTATTCCGACCATGTCGGGTATGTTCAGTTCTCTCCCGATCGTTCTTTCCTCCAACGTCGACCCTCCCTGTCAACACTGGCAGGAACATGCCATCCGGGAGCGTACGGCATCTTCCAGCCAGTAAACTTGGCGGTATTATACTTTTAAAAGCCAAAATTGTCAACATTTCCATGGGACCTCTTGTCGGGTCCTATGGTTTTCTGCAAAACTTCACAATTTTATGGCAAATTGCTCACGCCTCTGCCCGGATGGAGAAGATCGGGGCAGCGGCCAGATCCTTGTCCTGCAGGATGCGCGCACCGGCGCTCCGGTCGGCCAAAACGGCGCGAAAGCCGATCTCCCGCAGCGTGTACAAATCCCAATCGGGACGCGCGGCGCGGCTGATCTCCATCGAAAGCGTAATTGCGTCGTTTTCCTCCGTAAGCGCGCGGGTCATGCCGGTGTGCCCGTAGGCGGTGCTGACGCCGCCGACGCGCGCGCAGTCTTCCGCCCGCACCGCACCGCCGTAGTCCGCGTCGAAATTCAGCAGCACGCCGCCGGGCTTCAGCACGCGGCGCCACTCGCGGTATGCCTGCGCCGGATCCGGGAGCGTCCACGTGAGGTTCCGGGAGATCACCGCGTCGAACGAACCATCCGGAAAGTCGAGCTGCTGCGCGTTCATGACGCGAAAGTCGATCTCCAGTCCCTCCGCCTGCGCCTGACGGCGCGCCTCGTCGATCATCGCGGGCGTGAGGTCGATGCCGGTCATCGCGTGGCCGCGCGCGGCGAGCAGAATGCAGAAGTATCCCGTGCCGGTTCCCACGTCGAGGATGCGCATCGGCTTCGTCTGCGGAAGCTGCCGCTCCAGCTCGGCGAGCCAGCGCGCGCTCAGGTCATTATGCAGCTCCTGCCGGCGCACCGCGCCAAAGTCGTGCGCCCGCTGCGTCCAATAGCTTCGGACTCTGTTTTCCAGTCGTTCTTCCATGCGTATACTCCTTCGCTCAGTCTTCAGTTTCGCCGTATGCCACGATCGTCGCCCCTGCCTTCACGGGCAGGGACACCGTCTGGTACAGCAGCACGCCGGACGCTTCCGCATACAGCGTGCGCAGCGGCGCGCCGAAAATGTCCCGCAGCTCGCCGAGCGCGTCGCCTTTGGCAATGCGCTCCCCCGGCCGCCGCGCGGGATACCAGCACCCGTCCGACGGTGCGGAAACGTAATATGCGGTTCGGATTACCGCCGGCGTATGCCGAACCGGGGCAACGCCGTCGCACAGCACACCGGCATGACGCAGGATGCTGCGCACGTCCGCTGCCATGGCGTCCACCTCGTCCGCACGCCACAGGCCGCGGCCGCCGCGCTCCAGCAGCACTGCCGGAACACCCAGCACCGGCGCATAGCTGAACAGGCCGCGCGTCGCCGTCACCTGCACCAGCCAGGCGTGGTCGGCAAAGCAGCCCAGCTCCAGCGAGGCCGCGCACACTTCGGGGTTCTCTGTCGCCTGATAGTACCCGTGCGGGATCAGGTCTTCGTTGTAGCCGCCGGAGTGCAGATCGACGGCCAGATCGCTGCCGGAGAGAAATTCCCGGCAGAGAAAGTCCGCCAGCCGCTCCGTGACGCCGCCGGAGGGGGTTCCGGGAAAGTGATGGTTCAGATTCCCGCCGTCCTGCGGCACGACGTCGTTGCTGTGCGCCAGGAACCCGGCATAGTTGCACACATGCACAAGCACCACCGTGCCGCGCACCTGCGCGGGGTCGAGCGACGCGGCCAGTTGCCGCACGGTCTCCACGCCGACGTATTCCCGGCTGTGTACCCCGGCGGTCACGAGCGCGGTTTTGCCGGGTGCATTGCCGCAGATGACCGTGACGGGGAGCGTCAGCTCCGTGCCGCGCACCGGCACGAGGGCCTGCCGCCGGGTGTTGGGGGAAAATGTCCGATTCATGCCTTCCGCCCCCTTTCCCGCAGCGCATCGAGCGTCAGCACGCTCTCACGCAGCCGCCGGGTATATGGCTCCTGCGGATTCGTGATGAGCGCGTTTGCCGCGCCCTGCTCCACGCACCGGCCGCCCTGCAGCACCATAGCCCGGTCGCACAGGCTGCTGACCAGCGCGAGATCGTGCGACACAAACACGATCGCCAGCCCCAGTCCGGCGCGCAGGCCGGCCAGCAGCCGCACGATCTGCGCCTGCGCGGACACGTCCAGCGCGCTCGTCACCTCGTCGCACAGCAGCACGGCGGGCCGCGCCGCGAGCGCGCGGGCGATGGCCATGCGCTGGCACTGTCCGCCGCTGAGCTGTGCCGGGCGGCGGTCGGCCAACTGCTCCGGAACGCCGACCTGCCGCAGCAGCTCCGTGACGCGCGCAGCCGGATCCGGCGCTCCGCCGAGCAGGCGCAGCGGCTCCTGCAGCGACTGGCGCACGGTTCTGCGCGGGTCAAACGAGGCAGCGGCGTCCTGAAACACGAGCTGCACGCGGCGGCAGACGTCGCGGGGCGCGGCATGCGTCACGTCCCGCCCATCGAGCAGAATTTCACCCGAATCGAGATGCTCCAGACACGCAATCTGCCGCAGCAGCGTGCTCTTGCCGCTTCCGCTCTCGCCAACGATGCCGAGAATTTTCCCCGGCTGCAGCGTGAAGCTCACGTCGTCCAGCGCGCGAACCCGTTTGTATTCCTTTGTGGCGTGCCGGACCTCCAGCAGTGGTTTGTGTTCCATCATGGTCTCCCTGTGCAGCAGGCAACGTGGTGCGCGCCGACCTGCCGCATCGTGTAGGCTTTCTGCGCGCAGCCGGGCTGCGCGCAGGGGCAGCGCGGCGCAAACGCGCACCCCGGCAGCAGCGCGCCGTGCAGCGGCAGCTGGCCGGGAAGCCCCTTCGGCAGCGTGCCGCTGAAGTCCGGGACTGCGGCGATCAGACTTTGCGTATACGGATGCGCCGGACTTTGCAGCACTGCTGCGGCGGCTCCGGATTCCACCATGCGCCCGGCGTACATGACGCCGACCGTGTCGGCCATGCGCGCCGCGACGCCCAGATTGTGCGTCACGAACAAAATCGCCGTGCCGCATACATCCCGCAGGCGCAGCAGCGCCTCCACCACGGCTTTCTGCGTGGTCACGTCCAGCGCGCCGGTCGCCTCGTCGCACAGCAGCAGGCGTGGGCGCAGCAGCATCGCAAGCGCGATGGCGACGCGCTGGTTCATGCCGCCGCTCATCTCATACGGGCAGCTTTTGAGGATGCGCGCGCCGTCCGGCAGCCGCAGCACTTTCAGGCAATCCCGCGCCGCCTGCGCATCGTACGTGCGGCCATGGCTGCGCAGCGTTTCCCGAAACTGCTTTTCGTAGCTGCGCACGGGGTTAAAAGAAGCGCCGGTGTTTTGAAAGATCATGCCGATCTCCGCGCCGAGCAGACGGCGCGGCACCGGCGCCGGCAATTCCGCTCCCGCAAAGGTGATGTGTCCACCCGTCACAACAGCGCCGAGCGGCTCCAGGCCGAGGATGGCCCTGAGCAGCGTACTCTTGCCGCAGCCACTCTCCCCCGCGACGCAGAGAATCTCCCCCGCACGCATGGAAAACGTCACGCCGGAGAGCACATCGCCGTCGCCGTAGGACACGCAGAGATCCTGCACGGTCAGAAGCTTTTCATCCATCACGCCACCCCGCTTTCGCCGGCCAGATCGCGCACAGCGTCGCCCAGGCAGTTGAAGATCATCACCGTGAGCACCGTCGCCCCGGCGGGCGCGAGCACCGTCCACGGCGCGAGCTGGATATACGAGCGCGCCTCGTTAATCATGGAGCCCCACTCCGCGTTCGGCGGCACAACGCCGAGGCCGAGAAACGACAGCCCTGCGATGCCGATCATCGTCGTTCCGAGCTGCGTGGCGGCGTTCACAATGAGCGGCCCCGCGATGTTCGGCAGGATGTGGCACAGCAGGATGCGCGCATCGCTACAGCCGCTGAGCTTCGACGCTGCAATGTACGGCTCCGCCTTGCACGCCAGCGTGTGGCTGCGGGCAAGGCGCGCATACAGCGTCCAGCTCGTAATGCCGAGCGCGAGCATGGCATTGAGCAGCCCGCCGCCCAGCACGCCCGCCACGGCGATGGCCAGCACCATCTGCGGAAACGCGAGCAGGATGTCCGCCAGCCGCATGACGACGCTGTCGAGTACGCCGCCGTAATACCCGCACAGCACGCCGAGCAGCGAACCCACGATACCGGAGACCGCCACGAGCGCGACGGCGGAAAAAATGGAGGTGCGCGCGCCCGCGAGCACGCGCGAGAGCACGCACCGGCCATACCGGTCCGCGCCGAGGGGATACGCCCCGCCGGGTGCGGCGTTCTGGGCGGCGGCATTCGTGGCGTTCGGGTCGTTCGGCGCGAGATACGGCGCGAGCAGGCTCACCGCCATGAGCAGCAGCGCCAGAATCAGAAACACGAGCGCGCGCACTTTCCGCGCGCGGCGCGTTGGCGGCCGTTTTTGCATTCTTCGCATCCGCAGCCTCCTATTCCAGCTCCACGCGCGGGTCGAGCGCGCGGTAGCTGAGATCGGTCAGGAGGTTCACGACGACGTAGATGACCGCCATAAACAGCACAAAGCCCTGAATCACGGGGAAGTCGCGCGCGGAGATGGCGTCCATCACGAGCTGGCCGACGCCCGGCCAGCGGAAGATCGTCTCTACAACGACGCTGCCGCCCATCAGCGTGCCGACGGAGAGCCCCACGATGGTGAGCACGCCGCTCAGCGTGTTGCGCAGCACGTCGTGAACCAGCACCGTGCGCATTGCGACGCCGCGGGCGAGCGCGCCCGCAACATAGGGCTTGCCCAGCTCCTCGAGCACCTCGGCGCGGATCTGCCGGATGAAGCGGCTCGCCATCGGGATGGCGAGCGCCAGCGCCGGCAGGAACAGCCCCTGCACCGTGCCCCTGGCGATCACCGGGAAGAGATTGACTTTGATGCAGAGGTAATACATCAGCAGCACGGAGACGAGGAAATTCGGCATGGCGTTGCCGACGAACGTCAGCAGCCGAATGAGGCGGTCGATCACCTCGCCGCGCCGCGCCGCCGTCAGCACGCCGAGCGGCACCGACACCACGAGCGCCAGCAGCAGACTGCCCACCGCGAGCACGAGCGTATTGCCCATGCAGCGCACAAGCTTCGGCAGCACCGGCATCCCGTCCTTGTACGACGCGCCGAAGTCGCCGCGCAGCACACCCAGCAGCCAGTCGCCGTAGCGCACGAGAAACGGGCGGTTGAGCCCCATCTCCTCGCGCGTCTGCTCCAGCACCTGCTCGGAAACGGCAACGCCCTGCGCCGTCAGCTTCCGCTGCGCAGGGTCACCGGGTGCGATATACAGCAGCGTGAATACCAGAAACGTCAGTCCGAGGATGATCGGGATCAGCTGCAGCAGTCGTTTTCCAACGTAGTTCGTCAAATTCTTTCTCTCCATAGGCAAAAAGCGGGATGGGCTTGCCCATCCCGCTTGATGGTCTGAAATCAGGTCTTGTCCGTGTTCGCGTCGATGCCGTAAAAATCGAACGGGCAGGTCTCCGCAAAGCCGGTGACGCCGGGGCGCAGCACGGTCGTTTTGTTGAACAGGCCCACATAGCCGAAGGCGTTGTCGTCAATTGCGAGCTGCACGATCTCATTGGCAAGCTCCGCGCGCCTGGCCGGGTCGGTCTCGTAGCGGAGCCGGCCGATCAGCGCCTCGCATGCGCCGCTCTCGAACCCGCCGACGTTGAAGTACGCGCCGTCGCGGAGCGTGCTGTCGATGAAGTAGAACGGGTCGCCGGACTTGTCGGCGATCATGCAGTAGAGCGCGAGATCAAAGTCCGCCGTGGCGATATAGGTACTGTCCGGGTCCTCCTCCACCGTCAGCGTGGAGGCGATGCCAACGTTCTTGAGCTGCTCCTGAATGAGCGTTGCGAGCGTATCGAGCGAGCGGGCGGCGTAGTAAGCGATGTTCAACGACAGCGCCTTGCCGTCCTTCTCATAAATGCCGTTGGCATTCAGCGTGTAGCCATCCGCCTCCAGCAGCGCTTTGGCCTTTTCCGTGTCCACGGCGGGAACCGTCACCTTGCCGTAGGCCGTGGCGGTGCCGAAGGGGCCGGTTGCCGCAGTCACCGTGCCGTTGAGATATTCCGCGATCGCGCCTTTATCCACCGTGAGATTCACGGCCTCGCGCACCGCGGCATCCAGCCGGTTTTCGTTGAGAATGTAAAACTGCAGGCGCGTGGCCGGGACGCTCACGATGCGGTAGGTGTCCGGTTCCTTTTCGAACACCGCCATCGCCGCGGAGGACACGCCGGTGCAGCAGTCAACCTCGCCGTTCTGCATCGCCATGAGCTTGGTGTCGTCGTCCTGCATGTAGTAGAACACCGCGCCGTCGAGCTTCACGTCGCCGCCCCAGTAGTTGTCGTTGCGCGCGACCTTTACCGTGCCCTCCGGCTCAAAGGCGGAGATCACAAACGGGCCGGTGCCGATGGGCGCGTTGTCAAAATCGGTTGTGTGATCCAGATCGAGGATCGCCAGCTCGGCGCTGGCCAGGTCGTTTTTCAGCGTGGGGGAAATTTCGGGCGTGGTGATCGTCAGGGTCTTTTCGTCCACCGCTGTGATGGTATCCTCGGCGAGGTACGCAAAGCGCTCGTTCACCTCCGCCGCGCGCTGGAGATTGCGCGCGACCATCTCCGCCGTCACAGGCTCGCCGTTGGAAAAACAAACGCCGTCCTTCAGCGTGACCGTCCACGTTTTGCCGTCGGCCACGGCGTCTCCGGCGAGGCAGGGCTGCGCCGTGGAGTCGTCGCCCATCTTGAAGAGCGCTTCCGTGACGCCGTAGATGGAGGTATACCAGCCGTAATACTCCTTATGCGCGTCCAGACTGGGGTACGCGAAGGAGGCGGCAACGTTCAGGATCTTTGCGCCGGAGGCGGTCTGGCCGCTGTCCGTCTTTTCGCCGCAGGCGCACAGCGCGAACACCATGACCGCAGCCAGAAGCAATGCAATCGTCTTTTTCATACGCGTTTCTCCTTTATTTCTGTGCGCAGAGCAGAAACAGCGGCGTGGAGGCAAAGTTGACCTTTTCCACGTCGTCCCACGTGCGCTTCCAGATCTCCGTATCCGCGCGCACCCTGCGAAAGCCCGCCTTGCCGAGCATCTGCACGTCCGCCTTCGGTCGCTCGCTGCGGCTGAGGATCAGACTGCGCGAGATGTCCTCCATCCGGTCGCTCTCGCAGTAGTCGTTGTGGTCGATGACGCCAAGCTCTGCGACATTGGCGCGGTCGGCCTGAAACGCGGCCTGCTTCTGCTCGTCAAAGAGGTAGGTATACCACCCCGCGTCAAAGTTCAGCAAAATGCCGCCCGGCTTCAGCACGCGGCACCAGTCGTTGTAGGCGTCCTGCGGCCGCTCCAGATTCCACGTGAGGTTCCGGGTGACGATCGCGTCAAACGTATTGTCCGCAAACTCGAGACTGTGCGCATCCATGCGCAGGAAGCGGATCCTGTCCCGATACGGCCCGGCGTTGCGCATGGCCTCGTCGAGCATGGCCTGCGTGTAGTCCACAGCCGTCACGTCGTAGCCGCGCTTCGCCAGCCCGATGGCGAAAAAGCCCGGCCCCGTACCGATGTCGAGGATCTTCACGCCCCGGCGTTGCGGCAGGTTCTCCTCGATCACGCGCATCCAGTTGGCCTCGTTCTCGTGCGTCATCTCGTACTGCACGACCTCAGAATAGCTCTCGGCGCGGCGAGTCCAGTATTGTTCGATCTCGTAGAGCAGCGCGTCCATGCAATCACCTCTCGTCTGGGTTCTTGACAACAGTTTATCGGAGGAAATCGCCCCGCGCAAGCCCCCCGGGGGGATGTTTTTGTGAAAAAAGCCCGCTTTGGGGCGCCAAAAATGCCGCGGACGGTGTCCGCGGCATGTTTCAATTTTTGGGTTACCAGACGCTGAACAGGAACCACTCGCCGTCGATCTCGATCAGATCGAAGTCGAATATCCAGTAGTCGTCCTCTCCCTCAAACATCATCGTGACCTCCACGTCCGCCGCGCTCTCGATCCGCACGCCGAGATCAAGCGCAATGTCCATGTAGTCCTCCGTGTCATACTCCGCAACGTCCGAGATCATCCAACTCGTGACCGGAATGCCGTAATTGTCATACCACTCGTCCCGGTCATACAGGAAGCTGGCCGCATCATCGCAGTCGTAGTTTTCATCCAGATAGTCGCGCAGCGCCTGCGGGTAGAGCGTGACCATCCCCTGCTCGTCCGCGTTGCTGAAGTGCTCAAAGTATGCTTCAATCAGCGCCTGATGCGTGGCATACCCCTGCGCCGGCGTGCTCACCGGCGCGCGCCCGCCGATGGCCAGCGCGCCGATCAGGACGGCGGCTGCAACCACCACAACGGCGGCGGCGATGATGATGGCGATCGTGCGCGTGCTGAGTCGCTTTTTCTCCGGGACAATCTCCGGCCCGTAATTCACCTGCGCGCGCGGCGACGAATCAGGCTGGTACCAGTCGTTCCCGCCGGGCGAAGCCGGCTGCTCCGGCCGCGGCGCCGCTGCGCCGGAAGCGTCCGGCTGCACGGCATGGCCGCAGCGCCAGCACATGACGGCGCTGTCCGGAAGCTCGGTACCGCAATGGCTGCAAAACATCTCAAATCCCTCTTTCCGTAATGGTAATCAAAGCGCCGTTTCCCACTCCGCTTCGCGGAAGCCGGGGAGCGCAAAATCGTCGCCCACCAAAATCGGGCGGCGAACCAGCATCCCGTCGCTTGCGAGCAGGGCGAACTGCTCGTCCTCGCTCATCTGCGGCAGGCGGTCTTTCAGCTCCAGCGCGCGGTATTGCAGGCCGCTCGTGTTCCAGAAGCGCTTGAGCGGCAGGCCGCTCCTTGCGTGCCACGCGCGCAGCTCCGCCTCGGTGGGGCGATCCTCCTTGATGTCGCGGACGGTATAGGCCACGCCGTGCGCATCCAGCCACTGGCGCGCCTTCTGGCAGGTGGTGCATTTGGGGTAACAGACAAACAGCATCGTTCGACCCTCCTCTTGTTTTTCTTATTGTATCATCCGCGCGGATATTTTACAATCCACAATGCGATGTGATATAATGATAAAAACTTCAATTCATTGGGGGTACCGCATGAAAACAACCGCTGTCATCTATGATCCCGCCGTGAAGCAGACGGCCTACATTCTCGGCACCGTCATCGGCTTCTGCAAGCTCTTCCCCGCCGAGCGCGCGCCGCGCGACTGGGGCGTTTTTGGCAACGTCGTGCTCGTGACGCAGGGCGAGAGCGGCCCGGTCGTCACGGTCGGCATGCAGGAGCGCGTCACGTTCCGGCCCAAGGGCGAGGAGGAGACCGTCGCCGCCGCAGAGCTGATCGCAAGTGCGTTCAATCCCATCGAAAAGCCCATGCCGGACGCCATGCTCGCGCAGGAGATCGAGGCGTTTTTGCAGGCGCACAATACACTCGCGCTCGCCACGGGCTGCGGCAAGTGGGTGCGCTGCACGCCGCTGGAATACCGCTGCACGGACGGGAATCTCTACATCGTCACCGAGGGCGGCAGGAAGTTCAAGGGCATCTGGTGGAACGGCGCCGTGTCCGCCGCGGTCTATGACGATTACAAGGACATGCGCAGCACGAAGGGGCTGCAGATCACGGGGCGCGCCGTGTACATCGACCCGGCAGACGAGGAATACGAGCGCGTGATGCAGTCGCGCGGCCTGCAGCTCGTGCAGCTCCAGCAGCTGCCGTCCATGCTGCATGTGCTGCGCATCGACGTGGAGCGGTACGAATTTTTGAATGCGGAGTTCCGCGAAAAGGGCTACGACGGCAGACAGGTGCTGAATTTGAAGTAACGGTATCATTTCTTCGCAAATCCGCCATACTATGGGTAAGAGGTGGATTTCCATGAACAATCAGCCGCTGCAGCCGGCCGTCCCGATGGGGCTGGGCATGGCGCTCGTGCGCAACCAGAAGGCGCTGGAAAAGTTCTCTGCGCTTTCCGACGCGGAAAAGCGCCGCTTCATCGACGGCGTACACGGCATCGACTCCAAGCAGGAGATGCGCGCCTATGTGGACCGGTTTGCAAACCAGTGAAGACACGCCCCGGCAGGATTTTTCCTGCCGGGGCGTAAAACTGTCATTACAGCTTGCCGTTCGCCCACATCCAGCTATACGCCAGCGCCCATGAGCCGAACAGCTCCGTCTTTTGCAGCGCGCGCACCTGCTCGCGGGTGTACCACGCGGCTTCGATCTCCTCGCCGGTGGCGGTGCTGGGGTGGAACGTGCCCTCCGCCATGCCGAAAACGCAGATGGTCTTTTCGTCGCTCAGGCCCACGGCGCAGGCGGCAGGCGGCAAAACCTCGCGGATCTCGACGAGCTGCAGCCCCGTCTCCTCGCGCAGCTCGCGCCGCGCGCACTGCTCCACCGTCTCGCCCGGGTCGATCAGCCCCGCCGGAAGACCGTAGATCGCCTTTCCGATCTCCATGCGAAACTCGTGGATGAGCGCGAAATGCTCGTTTTCCCGATCGGTCATAATCATGACGACCGCATCCGCCGGGTGGTGCAGCAGCCGCTCGTACGAGTCGAGCCGCGCGTCCCGGCTGACCATCTCATAGGTGCGCGGATTGCCGCGCTTGTCGGTATAATGCAGGTCATAGCGGTGCAGGAACGCGCCGCTCTCTTTCTTTTCAATGCTGCGAAATTGCATGTGTTCTCCCTCTCAGCTTGTCAAAAAACTCGTAGAGTTTCGCCGCCGGAGCGGCGGCGTCTCCATATCCACGCCCGTCTTCTTCCTTTCAAATCCGAAACGATGTTTCGGATTTGCTGAGGAAAAACGGGGAAATGGATGTGGCGCTTTCCCGCTCGCCGGGAAAGCGGAACGCAATGCGCCCGTTTTGACGTTATGTTATCACGTTTTCCACCTGCTTACAACGGCGCGGGCGGCAGAATTTTTGGGGAAAAGCGCGAAATCCGCTTGATACGGCGCGCCGGGGACAGTATAATAGCCTCCGGTGATAACAATGATCGACTTTTTTGCCAAACGCTTCATCAAGGACTATCAGAATTACGGCGACGCGCGCGTGCGCACGGCCTACGGCACGCTGTGCAGCATCGCGGCGATCGCGTTCAACGTGCTGCTGTTCGCCGCCAAGGAGTTCATCGGCATTCTGACCGGCTCGGTCGCCATCATGGCAGACGCCTTCAACAACCTCGCGGACGCAGGCAGCGCCGTGCTGATGCTCGTCGGCTTCAAATTCGCCAACGCGAAGCCCGCGCCCGACCGCCCGTTCGGCCACGGCCGCATCGAATACATCACGGGGCTGATCGTCTCGGCGCTCATTCTCGTCGCGGCGGTGGAGCTGGGGCGCAGCTCTGTCGTGAAGATCATCACGCCGGAGGCCATCACGTTCTCGTGGGTCGCGGTGCTGATTCTGGCGCTGTCCATCGCGGTGAAATTCTACATGGCGCATTTCACGCGCTCAATCGCCGACAAGATCGACTCTTCCGCCATGCGCGCCACCGCGGCGGACTATACGTCCGACACGCTCTCCACGTTCGTCGTGCTCGTGTGCACGCTCCTCTACCGCGCGTTCGGCCTGAATCTCGACGGGTGGGGCGGCGTGCTCGTGTCGCTGTTCATTCTGTGGGCAGGCGTCAGCTCGGCAAAGGAGACGCTGCTGCAGCTGCTCGGCACGACGCCGGATCCGAAGCTCGTCCAACAGATCGAGGAGATCGTCCTGTCCTACGATGACATCGTCGGCATCCACGATCTCGTCGTGCACGACTACGGGCCGGGACGGTTGATGGTCTCGCTGCACGCGGAGGTGCCGGGCAACCTGAACGTGTTCACCGTGCACGACGTGATCGACCAGGCCATGGCGGAGCTGGATCAGAAGCTCGGCTGTGAATCCGTCATCCACATGGACCCCATCTGCACGGACGACGAAGCGGTCGTCGCCATGCGCAAGCGGGTCGCCGCCATCGCCGCGGAGGTGGACGCGCGCATCACCATCCACGATTTCCGCATGGTGACCGGCCCGACGCACACGAACGTCATCTTTGACGCCGTGATCCCGCACCGCTTCGAGCATTCGGACGAGGAGGCGGCTGCCGCCATCTCCGACCGCATCACAGCGGAGTGTCCGAACGTTTTCGCCGTGATCAAGATCGACAAACCCTATACCACGTCAGAATGACAGCGCAAGGTCATCCCGCACCGCAAGCGGTACGGGATTGACCGGCACTGTCATTCTTCCTTACCCAGCCGCAGGTCAAGCCTGCGTCTGGGGGACGCGGGGCTGCGATACGCACCGAGCCAAGGCTTCCCCCACTGGGGGAAGCTGTCTCTCCATAACCAAATTCGAAACCGAGTTTCGAATTTGAAAGGAAGAACGGGGAAGCGGATAACGTCCAAACGGACTCGCTCCATTCCGCTTCCCGGCTTGCCCGGAAAGCTTCACATTCGCTCCTCCGTTTCTCCTCACAAAACCGAAACATCGTTTCGGTTTTGAAAGGACGAGCAGCAGAGCGAACGAGACCGCGTGTTTTACACGGGGGCGAGCGATGCGGAGCTTGCGAGGACGCGAGCGCGCCCGTTCTGACGCTGACTGATGAGGGGA
>JABLYK010000068.1 GCA_018265835.1 Oscillospiraceae bacterium
TTCTGACGCCGCCGCTCCGGCGGCGAAACTCTACGAGGTTTTTTGACAAACTGAAGAATCCCGGCTGCATTGCAGCCGGGATTCTTTTTGTTGAGCTATGTGTCAGAAAAAGAAGGTATGCACATCTCTGAGTCGTTTCGCTCAGATCTATGGAAATCTGCCGGTCAGATGATGTTGTATCTCTTCAGGAGATCCACGACCACGTTGTTGGTCAGAGGCTCCTTGACGAGCTCAAGGATCGGCAGAAGCGTCGGCAGGAGGAACTCGAGCGGCTTCTGACCGTCCATGAGCTTGCTGGTTGCATACAGCAGGTCACGGACATCATACACGCTGCCCCAGACTTCGGGCACGCCGCGATCGACGTTGCACAGCGTGTAGACCGCTTCCATACCGGTGCGGATGGAGTACTCCGTGGTGAACACGGTGTCACGCGGGGTCTCGGCAAACTGGCCGACGAACGCGAGGTTCACAGAACCCTTCGGCACGACGTCCGGACGGTCGCCCTCGGCTCTGGGCTCAAAGAAGGTGGTGACGTAAGGCATCATGCAGGGCGTGGTGTTGCATTCCCTGGAAGCCAGATCCATGATCTGATCCGTGGGGATGCCGATGTGATACAGCCACTCAGCGGCCAGCTCGATGCCGGTGCACTGATACATGGGCTTTTTGATGAAGTTGCCTTCGTCTTCCCAGCAGTTCAGGCCGTAAACCCAGATGAGGCAGTGGTCATCCGGCTGCTCCTGGAACTGGCCCTGACGGTTGATGGTCCAGCTGATCAGCCAGCTGGAGTCGCGGCAGGTAACGATACCGCCGGTGACGACCTTGCCGGAGAGCGGATCTCTCTTGCAGATCTTCTGAATGGCGTCGAGAATCTGCTTGTTGGCGGTGTCCACCGTCCAGGATTCCCAGCTCGTCTCCTTGATGTCCTTGAAGAACTTTTCGGGACGACCGAAAGCGGGATCCTGCGCAGCGAGCTTCTTCCACAGCTCGATGGAGGGGCCTTCGCCGTTCTTCACGGTGACTACAGGCGCGTGGTCGTTGTCGCCGTAAGCGGAGCCGTCGCCCTGGCTGCCGTTGGTGCAGATGACCAGATCGTTCTCGGTGAGCTCAATGACCTTCTCTGCACCGCCCTGCGTGTACTCGATGCGTTTGGCAACCTTCTTCTCTTCGGTGCACGCGCAGACGATGTTGGTCACGGTGGTGTCGAACAAAACCTTTCCGCCGTGGTCGGTGATGTACTTGCACATCGGGAGAATCATGGATTCATACTGGTTGTAGCGGGTGAAACGCAGCGCGCTCAGGTCGGGCAGACCGTCAATGTGGTGGATGTAGCGCTGGAGATACAGCTTCATCTCAAGCGCGGAGTGCCACTTTTCGAAGGCGAACATGGTCTGCCAGTAGGTCCAGAAGTTGGTGGCGTAGAATTCGTCGTCGAAGATATCGTCGATGGTTTTGTCCTCCAGCGATTTGTTGGTGGACATGAACAGCTTCAGCAGCTGCATGGCCGCGCCGGGCGTCAGGCCGTATTTGCGGTCCGTGTGCGCGTCCTGACCCTGCTTTTCCGTGACGCGGCACAGAGAGAAGTTGGGGTCTTCCTTATTGAGGTGGTAGTATTCGGAGAAGATGGTCTCGCCGGGATTCACGATGGAAGGGATGGATTTGAACAGATCCCACATGCATTCGAAATGGTTGTCCATTTCGCGTCCGCCGCGCATGATGAAGCCCTTGGTGGCGTCATAAATGCCGTCGCAGGAGCCGCCCGCCAGAGGCAGATGCTCGAAGAGCGTGATGTGGTCGCCGGGCATCTGGGCGTCGCGGATCAAAAAGCAGGCCGCTGCCAGACCAGCCAGACCGGTGCCGACGATATAAGCCGATTTTTCGTCAATGCCCTCAGGTTTTTTCGGGGTTGCAAATGCCTCATAGTTACCGCTGCTGTAATACATTACTGTACCTCCTTTAGTCGTTTGATGGTCCGTATCTGATTCTGCGTGCGCACACAGAAAATTACAAGGGAATCCGCTCGATCGCCCGGATCGGGCAGGCGTGGTAGCAGGCGCCGCAGCCGCTGCAGCGCGCCGGGTCAATGCGGCAGGGGTGCACGCTGGTGTCGATGCAGTGCAGCGGGCATTGGGAGTTGCAGCCCCCGCAGCCGGCGCACCGGTCTGTGATGACATAGTACGTGGACATATCCGCGGTCCTCCCAATGGAAAACGCTTTCGTGCCGGCGGCTGTGACCGGCGCTTCCGGTTGTCTTTATTTTAGCAAGCATGGAATGGTTTTCCGTTCTTTTTGTTACATAAAATCAATATTTTTTTGACAAGCTCAAAAAAATTGTGCATTTACACAAAAACAGATGGGGCAAAAACCAAAAATCACACGTGAAACGCGTGGTAAAAAAACGCTGGCAGACGCATTTGTCTGCCAGCGTTTTTTTATTTTGCGGATGTCTCAGGCTCCGGGAAGGCCTTGCGCTTCCATTTGCCTATGCGGAAGGTGATGATGGAAATGATCATACCCAGCGTCCAGGAGATGAGCAGGGACAGAAACAGCGCGACCGGCTGACCGTGGGGCCATGCGTCCGTCCGGGTCAGATGCGCCAGAAGGTAAGCGGTTGGGACGCGCAGAAGGATGATGGAGACAACGGAAATCCACATGGGCGTTACCGTGTCGCCCGCGCCGCGCATCACGCCGCCGAGGACCTGTGTCACCGAGATGCAGATATATCCGAACGCGAGGATGCGCATCATGCGGGTTGCGAGATCAATCAGTTCTGCCGTATCGGTGAAAAAGGCGAAGAGATACTTGCCGAGGAAGAGCAGAATCACCGTGATCAGCGAGGCAAAGCCCAGCGCCATCA
Source organism: Oscillospiraceae bacterium (assembly GCA_018265835.1). GTDB lineage: Bacteria > Bacillota > Clostridia > Oscillospirales > Oscillospiraceae > CAG-103. The sequence goes on from JABLYK010000068.1 coordinate 2,855, forward strand.
GGCCGCCCTGCTTGACGCCCTGATGAATGCGCTCCGGCTTTCCGGCGCCTACGTTCTGCCCGGTGTAAACGCTCATGGCCTGCCCGAAGCTGAAGTTCGGCATCATGGCGAAGCCGTCTACGCGCATGATGATGACGTTGCAGGCAATGACCATCTCGCCCATGCTGTTGGTGAGCGACTGCACAACCATACCGGCCATGGCCATGATCCCCTGCGTGACGCCGGAAGGAATGCCGATGCGGAGAATTCGCAGGCTGGTCTCCGCAACCGGGCGGACGGTCCTCCAGTTCAGATCAAACAGATCCTTCATGGACAGAAGCTTCCAGTAGCAGAACACTGCGGAAATGGCCTGCGCAATGACCGTGGCCAGCGCCACGCCGGGTACGCCCATGTTGAATTTGGCAACGAACAGCAGATCCAGCCCGACATTCAGCGCGGCCGCGAGCAGCAGAAAAATCAGTGCGGAAAAGGAGTCCCCAAGCCCTCTCAGGATGCCGGAGAGCATGTTGTAGAAAAAGAAGCCGATGATCCCAAAGAAAAAGATCTTCAAATAGTCAGCGCACCAGAAGATGATGGAGTCCGGCGTGTCGAGCAGCCGCAGGAGCGGCATGGTGACCAGCGGGCCGATGACCATGATGATGACCGTTGCAATCGCGGCCAGCGAGATGCAGTTGCCGATGTTCCGGGAGAGCGCTTCCCGGTCCTTGGCGCCGAAGCTCTGCGAGACGACAATTCCCGCGCCGGTGGCGACGCCGACGAACAGCGCAAGCAGAAGATTCAGAATGGGGCTGGCGCCGCCGACCGCAGACAATGCGTTGTCGCCCACGTATTGGCCGACAATGATCGAATCGGCGGTGTTGTAGAGCTGCTGCGCGAAATTTCCCAGCAGCATGGGGATGGAAAACTCCGCGATCCGCTTCCAGGGTTCGCCCTGTGTCATGTCGTGGGCGGTGAATAAGCTTTTTAAAGACATTTGCGTATCATCCTATAATATGTAGTCGTCCAATTCCACTCCAATACCAGATGCTGTATGCTCCGGATAGGAGAAAACAGCATCGCAATATTTCTATTATATGAGGGAGAAATTAAAAAGTAAACACTTTTTTACCCACATGGCTTGAAAGGTGCAAAAAATTGCAGGAGACCGACGCTTGCGCGGTCTCCTGCAATGTGGTGCCGGGATCAGTAGTTTTCCTTTTTGATTTCGAAATAGCTCTGCGGGTGGTCGCAGACGGGGCAAACGTCCGGCGCCTTCTGGCCGATGACGACATGGCCGCAGTTGCGGCACTGCCAGACACGGTCGCCGTCGCGGGAGAAGACGATACCGTCCTCGATGTTGGCCAGCAGCTTGCGGTAGCGCTCCTCGTGCTCCTTTTCGATGGCGCCGACGGCCTCAAACAGGTAGGCCAGATGGTCGAAGCCCTCCTCGCGCGCGGTCTTGGCGAAGCCGGCGTACATATCCGTCCACTCATAGTTTTCGCCTGCTGCGGCGTCGGCGAGGTTCGCGGTCGTCTCCGGCACTGCGCCGCCGTGCAGGAATTTGAACCAGATCTTTGCATGCTCCTTTTCGTTGCGCGAGGTTTCCTCAAACAGCTCGCCGATCTGCTGGTAGCCGTCCTTTTTTGCCTTGGATGCGTAGTACTGATATTTGACGCAGGCCTGCGTTTCGCCGGCGAACGCCGCCATCAGGTTCATCTCAGTCTGGGAGCCTTTCAGTTCCATAAAAAAGTCCTCCTTAAAATTATATAAGATTAGTTTACCTTGAAATTGAAATAGAAACAAGAAAAAATTTTCTAAAGTTAGAGAAAATTAAAAATCTCTTATCACTGAATCTTGCCATGGGTGTGTATTTTCCGCCAGAATACAAAGGAAACGATGAAACAATTTCCGGCAACGCACGGAGCGCGTGCCTGAAAAAGGCCCGTATTGTTATCCTTTCGCTGTAAAAAATATCATCATATGATAGGATAAGACGAACTGGAAAAAAGGAGCGAAACGCAACATGGAGCATTATATGGATCCAGCATTAATTAATGCGTTTGAGCGCATGCTGATCGAGGAAGAGAAGTGTGCGTCGACCAGAAAAAAGTATGTGCGCGATGTGAAAGCGCTGCTTGCCTATCTTGGCGAACCGGGGTGTGTTACGAAAGCGGCGGTCATCGCGTATAAGCAGCACCTGACGGAGCGGTACGCAGTGGCGACGGTCAACGCCATGCTGGCGTCGATCAACAGCTTTTTCAAGAAAATGAGCTGGTACGACTGCGTGGTCAAGTCCCTGCGGGTGCAGCAGGCGGCCTTCCGACCACCGGAACGGGAGCTGACCAAGGCGGAGTATTACCGGCTGCTGCAAACGGCGAAGGCACAGGGAAACGAGCGGCTGTACCTGCTGATGCAGACGCTGTGCGGCACGGGCATCCGCATCAGCGAATTGCCGTTCATCACGGTGGAAGCCGTGACCGCCGGGCGCGCGCGAGTCACGCTCAAGGGCAAAACCCGTGCGATTCTTTTGCCTGCGGCGCTTTGCCGGGAGCTGCGGCGCTATACGCGCGCACGCCGGATTCGAACCGGAAGCGTGTTCGTCACGCGCGGCGGCCGCCCTGTGGATCGCAGTAACGTTTTCCGGGAAATGAAAGCGATCTGCACGGAGGCGGGGGTGGACCCGCGCAAGGTGTTTCCGCACAATCTGCGGCACCTGTTCGCGTGCACCTACTATCAGGCGGAGAAGGACATCTCGCACCTTGCGGATCTGCTGGGGCATTCCAGCATCAACACCACGCGCATCTACCTGATGAAAAGCAGCGCCGAGCAGGCGCGCCAGCTCGAGCATCTGGGCTTGGTCATTTAGCCCATGCAGACAAAAAAATAGACCACAACAAAATCTTTGTTTTGTTGTA
>JABLYK010000022.1 GCA_018265835.1 Oscillospiraceae bacterium
TGCTGCTCTCGGCGCTGATGCTGGTGTTCTGCTTCACGCAGGGCAGAGACCCCGTCCCCGGCTACGAGCCGCCGCACGACGATGCGTACTACGCGCAGCACCTGCCGGAGCTGGCTGAGGAGCTGAACGCCCACGTCCTGCCGGAGGTGGACGAGACTGCCTCCGCCGCAGCGGACGGCAGCACCGTGACTGTGACGATGGAGGCACAGCGTCTGGCCAACACCCGCGCTGCCGTACTCCGATACTATGACGTATCCCTGTTTGTATTTGAACCAATCGAGCAACAATCCCCCTGAGTAAACGCCGAATCCATCGTTTACTTGAAAATCAGAGAAAAGAGTGAATGGAAACATGAAGCACGGATTTATCAAGGTTGCAGCGGCTGCACCGGAAATCAAAGTCGCAGACCCGCTGTACAACGCGCAAAAGATCATTGACGTCATGCGTCAAAGCGACGAGCTTGGCGTGAAGCTGCTGGTTTTCCCGGCACTGAGCCTGACCGGCGCTACCTGCGGCGACCTGTTTTACCAGAACACGCTGCTGCGCGGCGCCGCCGACGGCCTGCGCAGGGTGGTAGCGGCTTCTGTAGAGTTCGGTATGCTGACGTTCGTCGGCCTGCCGGTCGCAAAGGATGGCAAGGTGTATAACTGCGCCGCCGCGGTCTATGGCGGCGACCTGCTCGGCGTTGTGCCGATGAGCTGCGCCGGCGACAAACACTTTTCCGTTCCGGAGGACGACTCGGTGCGCGAGATGAAGATCGGCGATCTGTACGCCGTCGCCTGTGGCACGCGCCTGCTGTTCGAATGCGAAGCGCTGCCCAGCCTGAAAATCGCGGCGCAGGTCGCCGGCGACGCCGACGCTCCGGTGCCTCCGGCTGCAGATCACGCGCTCGCGGGCGCGAATGTCATTGCGCAGCTTTCTTCCTTCAACATGAGCGTGGCGTCCACAGCGCATGAGACCGCCGCCGCGCGGGAGCAGAGCGCAAGACTGCACTGCGGCTTCGTCATGGCGGCCCCCGGCAGCGGCGAATCCACCACCGATCACACCTTCTCCGGTCTGTGCGTCGTGGCGGAAAACGGCGCCGTCCTCGCCTCCGCCGAGACGGGCTGCAGCACCGCTGTGACCGAGCTGGACGTTGAAGCGCTGGAAGCCGCGCGCCGCAAAGCCGCCAACTTCCGGGGCAAATCCACCTCGCACATGATCGTCAAGTGGGGCGCGCTCTCCTGGGGCGGTGTGCTGGAGGATACGACGCTCACGCGCAAGTTCTCCAAGTATCCCTACCGTCCGGCGGATGAAAGCCAGTATCACGCGGCGGCAGAGCGTCTGCTGAACATGCAGGCCGCCAGCCTCGTGCGCAGAATGCGCTATGCCGACCTGAAGTTCCCGGTCGTCGGCATCTCCGGCGGCGTGGACTCCACGCTGGCCGTTATCATCTGCGCAAAGGCGGCGGAAATGATGGGTCTGCCCGCATCGAACGTCACTGCCGTCACGATGCCGTGCTTCGGCACGACCGACCGTACCAAGTCCAACGCCATCATCGTGTCCGAGCAGCTCGGCGCGACCGTGCGCGTGATCGACATCGGCGAGAGCGTCATGCAGCACTTCAAGGACATTGACCACGACCCCGAAAACCGCAATGTCGTATACGAAAACGCGCAGGCGCGCGAGCGCACACAGATTCTCATGGACATCGCCAACGAGCTGGGCGGCATCCACGTCGGCACCGAAGACATGTCCGAATTTGCCGACGGCTGGTGCACCTACAATGGCGACCACATCTCCATGTACGACGTGAACGCCGGCTCCACCAAGACGATGGTGCAGATGGTCGTGCGCTACGTCGCCGAGACGACGGACAACAAGGTGCTTGCCGACGCGCTGTTCGACGTGCTGGATACCCCGGTGTCCCCCGAGCTGCTGCCGCCGACGCGCAACGGCGAGATCGCCCAGAAGAGCGAAGATTCCGTCGGCCCGTACAATCTGCAGGACTTCTTCCTGTATTATCTGGTCGAAAACGGCTTCACGCCGGAGAAGGTGCTGCGTCTGGCCGACATCGCCTATGGCGACGAGTTTGACCACGACACGCTGAAAAAGTGGCTGCGCAGCTACTGCCGTCGCCTGTTCAGCCAGCAGTTCAAGCGCTCCTGCCTGCAGGACGGCCCGACGCTCTGCGGCTTCAGCTTCTCGCCGCGCACCGGTTTCCTCATGCCGTCCGACGGCTCGCCGGAGCTGTACCTTTCCATGGTGGACGCATTGGAATAACTGCACACCCAAAAAATCAGGGGCAAACGGCAAAAAAGTCGCTTTTGCCCTTGATTTTTTTCTGTCAGTCTGCAATAATACCCCTGCACTATATCACACACTGAAGTGTGAACAGTAGCAGGAGGTAATTGAATATGCAAAACAACACAGGAAAAACCCGTAAACTCACGGGAATCGCAATCTTCACGGCCATCGTCGTCGTGCTGCAGCTGCTCGGAAGCTTCATCCGGTTTGGTCCGTTTTCGATCTCACTGGTGCTGATTCCGATCGTCGTCGGCGCAGCAATGTATGGCACGGTCGCCGGCGCCTGGCTGGGCTTTATCTTCGGTCTGGTCGTTCTCCTCTCCGGGGACGCAGCGGCGTTTCTGGGCGTGAACGCGCTCGGCGCGATCATCACCGTAATTGCCAAAGGCACGCTTGCCGGTCTGTGCGCCGGTCTTGTGTTCCGCGCGCTGGCGAAAACGAACACCTACGTGGCAGTCATCGCATCGGCCATCGTTTGCCCGGTTGTAAACACCGGCGTGTTCCTGCTCGGCTGCCTGCTGTTTTTCATGGAAACGATCAACGGCTGGGCCGCAGAAGCACACTTTGCCAATGCGGGTGCGTATATGATCGTCGGGCTCGTCGGGCTGAACTTCGTGTTCGAGCTGCTCGTAAACGTGGTTCTCAGCCCCGTGATTGTCCGCATCATTTCCATTGGTAAGAAAGGAACCGCAAACTGATATGCTGCTTGCAATCGACGTTGGAAATACAAATATCGTCCTCGGTTGTCTGGAGGAAGGCAGGATCGCCGGCATCACCCGGATGGAGACCGACCGCGACAAGACGGCGCACGAATATGCCATTGCGCTCAAGCAGGCGCTGGAATTCGGCGGCATCGACCCCTCGCAGCTCGACGGCGCGATTCTCTCGTCTGTCGTTCCGCCGATCAACGGCGCGCTGCGCGCGGCCATCCGCATGGTCTCGGGGCTGGATGCAATCGTCGTCGGCCCCGGCATGAAGACCGGGCTGAACATCGGGCTGGACGACCCCGGCACCATGGCCAGTGACCTCGTCGTCGGCGCCGCCGCCGGTCTGAGCATCCACAAGCCGCCGCTCATCATCATCGACATGGGCACGGCCACCACCATGACCGTGATCGACGGCTCCGCGCGCGTGCGCGGCGGCGCGATTATTCCCGGCGTCGGTCTGTCGGCCGACGCGCTCGCCAACAGCGCTGCGCTTCTGCCGCACATCTCGCTCGACGCGCCGAAAAAGTGCATCGGCTCGGAAACGATTGACGCCATGCGCAGCGGCAGCGTCTACGGCACGGCCTGCATGCTTGACGGCATGATCGAGCGCATGGAGGAGGAGCTGGGCGAAAAAATCACCGCCATTGCCACCGGCGGTCTTGCCGGCTTCATCGTCCCGCACTGCAAGCGCGAGATCCTCTATGAGAAGAATCTGCTGCTCAACGGCCTGTGGATTCTGTATCAGAAAAACAAAAAACGCAAATAATTCTACAAAAAATCCCGACCAGATTTGGTCGGGATTTTTTGATTTTCATTTACTTTTTCTTTTTTCCGCCAAAGATGCCGCCGGATTTCCCCTCGCTCACAGATTCATTCATGGAAGCGGCGAACTGGCGGAGCTTTTCCTTCTGCTCGCCGGTCAGACTCTGCGGCACCGCAACCGTAATGGTGACGAACTGGTCACCTCGCCCGCTCTTGCTCTGCAGGTACGGGATGCCCTTGCCGCGCAGGCGGAACACGCTGCCGGGCTGCGTGCCCTCCGGAATGGTGAGCTTGACCTTGCCGTCGATGGTCGGCACCTCGATCTCCGCACCAAGCGCGGCCTGCGCAAAGGTGACGGGCATTTCCATCAGGACGGAGTTGCCGTCGCGCTCGAACAGCGGGTGGGGCTTCACCATCACGGTGACAAGCAGATCGCCCTGTGCGCCGCCATCCTGCCCGGCGTTTCCCTGACCACGCAGAGAGATGGTCTGACCATCGTCGATGCCGGCCGGGATCTTGATGTTGATCTTCTGGTTCTTGCGCACCGCGCCGCGCCCGCCGCACTTGGGGCAGGGCTGGTGGACAATTTTGCCGCGGCCGCCGCACTTTTTGCACGGCCCGGTGGACTGCACCATGCCGAACGGCGTGCGCTGCGTGGTGCGCACGGAGCCGGTGCCCTTGCAGTCCGGGCAGACCTCCGGCGTGGTGCCGGGCGCGCAGCCGGTGCCCTTGCAGTCCGGGCAGGCCTCCACGCGGCCGATGTTGATCTCCTTGTTGCAGCCGAACGCAGCCTCCTCAAAAGAGATCTGCACGCGGGCACGGAGATTCTCACCCCGGCGCGGGCCGCTGCGCTGCTGGCCGCCGCCAAAAATGTCGCCGAAGCCGCCGCCGAACAGGTCGCTGAAAATGTCGCCGAAGCCGCCGAACCCACCGAAGCCGGGGCCACCGGGGCCGCCGAAGCCGGAGGCCGGGTCAAACGCTGCATGGCCATATTGGTCGTACTTCGCGCGCTTGTCGGGGTCGGAAAGCACCTCATACGCCTCGTTGATCTCCTTGAAGCGCGCTTCGCACTCCTTGTCGTCCGGGTGCAGGTCGGGGTGATTGGCCTTGGCCATCTTGCGGTATGCTTTTTTGATCTCGTCGTCGGAAGCGCCCTTCTCGACGCCGAGCACTTCGTAATAATCTCGTTTTTCAGCCATACATGTACCTCAATGCAAACACTTCAATTGCGGGCGCACAAAAATCCATGCGCCCGCAATGTTTTTTCCATGGGAACGATTACTTATCGTCATCGACCACGGTGTAGTCCGCGTCGTAATACTGCTGGCCGTCGCCGCCGTTATTGCCGCAGTCGCCATTGTTGCAGTTCGGATCACAGCCCGCGTTCGGCGCGCCCTGCGGGTTGGCCTGCTGGTACATCTTCTCGCTGAGCTTGTAGAACGCCTGGGTCAGCTCCTCGGTCGCAGCCTTGATGGCGGCGGTGTCGGTGCCGGTGAGGGCGGTCTTCAGCGCGCCGAGCTTGCTTTCGATCTCGGCCTTCTCCGCAAGATCGACCTTGTCGCCCATCTCCTCGAGCGTCTTCTCGGTCTGGTAGACCATCTGATCGCCCTGGTTGCGGGTGTCGATCTCCTCCTTGCGCTTGGCGTCCTCGGCAGCGAACTGCTCCGCCTCGCGGACGGCCTTGTCGATGTCCTCTTTGGACATGTTGGTGGAGGAGGTGATGGTGATGTGCTGCTCCTTGCCGGTGCCGAGATCCTTCGCAGAAACGTTCACGATGCCGTTGGCGTCGATATCGAAGGTGACCTCGATCTGCGGCACGCCGCGGCGGGCCGGAGCGATGCCGTCCAGATGGAAGCGGCCAAGGGACTTGTTATACTGCGCCATCTCGCGCTCGCCCTGCAGGACGTTGACCTCAACGGAGGTCTGGTTGTCGGCTGCGGTGGAGAAGATCTGGCTCTTCTTGGTCGGGATGGTGGTGTTGCGCTCAATCAGCTTCGTGCAAACGCCGCCGAGCGTCTCGATGCCGAGGGACAGCGGGGTCACGTCGAGCAGCAGGATGCCTTCGACGTCGCCGCCGAGCACGCCGCCCTGGATGGCCGCGCCATCAGCCACGCATTCGTCGGGGTTGATGCCCTTGAAGCCTTCCTTGCCGGTGAGCTTCTTGACCATTTCCTGCACGGCCGGGATGCGGCTGGAGCCGCCGACGAGCAGAACCTTCGTCAGCTCGGAAGCTGCGATGCCCGCGTCGCTCATGGCCTGACGAACCGGGCCTGCGGTCTTCTCGACCAGATGCGCGGTCAGCTCGTTGAACTTCGCGCGGGAGAGCGTCACGTCCAGATGCTTCGGGCCGGTGGCGTCCGCCGTGATATACGGCAGGTTGATGTTCGAGGTGGTCACGCCGGAAAGCTCAATCTTGGCCTTCTCAGCCGCTTCGCGCAGGCGCTGCATGGCAACGCGGTCGGCGGACAGGTCGATGCCCTCGGCCTTCTTGAACTCATCGACCAGATACTTGGTGATGCACTGGTCAAAGTCGTCGCCGCCGAGACGGTTGTTGCCGGCCGTGGCGAGAACTTCGATGACGCCGTCGCCGATCTCCAGTACGGAGACGTCGAACGTGCCGCCGCCGAGGTCATAGACCATGATCTTCTGGTCGGTCTCCTTGTCCAGACCGTAAGCCAGTGCGGCTGCGGTCGGCTCGTTGATGATGCGCTTGACGTCGAGTCCTGCGATCTTGCCGGCGTCCTTGGTGGCCTGACGCTGGGCGTCGGTGAAGTAAGCCGGGACGGTGATGACCGCTTCCGTGACCGTCTGGCCAAGGTAAGCTTCCGCGTCGGACTTCAGCTTCTGCAGCACCATGGCGCTGATTTCCTGCGGGGTGTAGTTCTTGCCGTCGATCGCAACTTTATAGTTGGAGCCCATCTCGCGCTTGATGGAGCTGATGGTTCTGTCGGGGTTCGTGATTGCCTGGCGCTTTGCAACCTGGCCGACCATACGCTCGCCGGTCTTGGAGAACGCGACGACGGACGGCGTGGTGCGATGACCTTCCGCGTTGGGGATGACAACAGCCTCGCCGCCCTCCATGACGGAGACGCAGCTGTTGGTGGTGCCAAGGTCGATACCGATAATTTTACCCATTGTAATATCCTCCTGTATTGAAAAAGAATTTTTATATACGATATATATTACACTCAACAGCTTTCTGAAAAATGAAAGTCTGTCAATGCCTCGCAGAGTTTCGCCGCCGCAGCGGCGAAATAAAATCAAATCGTTTTTTCCGGCGACATGTGCGGTGGAAAAAACTCCTATCGCGGAGCGAACGTGCGCGCTTCGCACGTGCGTTGAGCGGAGTGCAAGCCTTCTCAAAAAAGTGCAAGCACTTTTTTGAAATCAGTTGGCCACTTTGACCATGGAATAGCGCAGGATCTTGTCGCCAACCTTGAAGCCCTTTTCAAACTCCTCGACGATGACGTTCTCGCCGTAATTCTCATCCTCGATGTGCATCACGGCGTTGTGCAGGTTTGCGTCGAATGGCTGGCCGACCGCCTCGATCATGGCAACACCGAGCTGCTCGAGCGCCTTTTCATACTGCGTCATAATCATTTCAAGCCCCTTGCGGCAGGCGTCGTCCTCCGGCGTCTGCGTAAGCGCGCGGGACAGGCTGTCGTACACGGGCAGGAACTTCTTGAGCGTTTCGCACCGCACGTCGGTGTAGATGTTCTCGCGCTCCTTGGCGCTGCGGCGGCGGAAATTGTCGTACTCGGCCAGCAGGCGGAGGTATTTATCCCGCTCGACGGCAAGCTCCTCCTCCAGCGACTTTTTGGTCGGAGCCTTTTCGGACTTCTTGCCGGCCTTTTTGTCCGCCTTCTGCTCGGTTTCCGGTGCCGCTTTGGTTTCTTCTTTGACTTCCGCTTCGGTTTCCGGCGTCGTCTGCTCCTGCTCCGGAGCGGTTTCCTGCTTGTTATTGCTCATCTGTATCTTCTCCCTTGATAATCAGCTTGTTATCCAGCCCGGGCGGCGGCATGCTGCCTCCGCCAAGCCGCTGGGAAAGGCCAGCCGCGATGAAGCTGAGCTTTGCGGCCACCTTGGAGTAGTCCATTCTTGTGGGGCCGACCACACCGATCAGTCCCCGCATATTGTCGCCCGCGTCATAGCTCGCAATGACGACGCTGGAGTCCTTCAGCTCCTCGGCTACGTTCTCCGGGCCGATCAGCACGCGGATCTCGTTTTCACCGCCCAGCTCCGAGAGCGGCAGATCCAGCAGATGCCCGCCGTCCGACAGGTAGCTCATCAGGCGGTGCGCCTTGTCCGGATCGCGGAATTCCGGCTGGTGCAGAAGCTGCGTCTCACCGACGAGGTACGCCTCCGCCGTTTCGGACTTGGCCAGAACCTCCATTGCGAACGCCGCAATCACGGCTGTCAGCCCCATGCCGTCCTCCGCAGCGCGCTCGGCCGCATGGATCAGTACCGGGGTGATCTGATCGCCGGTCAGTCCCGTGAAGTGCGCGTTAAACAGCGTCGAAAGCTTCTGAATCATGCTCTGATCCACTGAGACCGGCAAATGCACGAGCTTATTTTGAACCGTATCGTTCGAGAGCATGACGACAATAATAAAGGTGTTCGCGTCGATGTAGATCAGATCGAAGCGCGAGATCGTCGCCGGGGCGCGCGCTGCAAGCGCCAGCGCCGGGTAGCTCGTGAGCTGCGAGGCCAGCCGCCCCGCGTCGTTCATGAGCTGGTCAAGCTGCTTCATCTTCTCGTTGAGACTGCGGTTGATTTCCTCCGTCTCCTCGAGGGAGAGCTTTTGCTGTTCCATCAGCTCGTTGACGTACATGCGGTAGCCCAGCGGTGTCGGCACGCGGCCGGCCGAGGTATGCGGCTGTTCCAGATAGCCGAGGGAGACCAGCTCCGCCAGCTCGTTTCGGATGGTGGCCGAGCTGCAGCCCAAACCGGCGCTTTCCGCGATGGACTTCGAGCCGACCGGCTCCGCGGTGCGGATGTATTCCTCAATGACCGCAGCAAGTATTTTCTTTTTCCGGCTGCTGATGTCCATGCGTTCCTCCGTCGCGTTGGCACTCGATCCGCTCGTGTGTTGGCACTCTTTGTTTTCGAGTGCTAATTTACCACGCTTCCCTCCCGATGTCAAGGGCTGCGGCGTGAGATTTGACACTTTGTTCATAAACCCTCGCTACTTTGTTCATATTTAGGATGGGTGCGGAGCCGGGCGATTATACATCTTGTGTCTGCCCCTGCCGCGAGCCACAATTTGAAAAAAATTCGGAAAATCGCTTGCAATCCGGGCAGGCGTATGGTAGAATTCACTTTGCGTCTTGTAACCACGCGCGCGTGCTCAAGACAGCCTGACATGAGGTGAAAAACATTATGAAGTCTGGTATCCATCCGAATTATCAGCCGACCACCATCCGCTGCGCCTGCGGCGCCGTGTACGAGACCGGCTCTACCAAGCAGAATATTACCGTTGAAATCTGCGCAAAGTGCCATCCGTTCTACACCGGCAAGCAGAAGCTGGTTGACACCAGCGGCCGTGTGGATAAGTTCAACAAGAAGTACGGCATCCAGTAACCATCATCAACCTGCAAGTATGATTTACGCCCGCGTCAGATGACGCGGGCGTTTGCCGTTGGATCACAAATGTTTGCAATCCGCTGATTTTGCGGTATACTATTAGAAACATTCCAACCAACAGAGGAACGATATGCAAAACACCCAAGAAAAAAAAGAACGCGCCATGCTGGCGGGGCTGGCGGCGGCGAGTATGGAGCCGCGCGAGCGCTCGACGGACGTGTCCATGCAGGAGCTGGCCGCGCTGGTGGAGACCGCCGGCGGCGAGGTTGTGGGCATGCTGCTGCAAAACAAGCAGACTCCCGACCCGCGCAGCTTCCTCGGCGAGGGCAAGGTCGCCGAGCTGAAGGAGTGCATCACGGCGAACGAATGCGATCTCGCCGTGTTTGACAACGAGCTGTCCCCCTCGCAGATGCGCGTGCTGTCGGAGGAACTGGGCGTGCGCGTGCTCGACCGCTCCGGCCTGATTCTGGACATTTTCGCCCAGCGCGCGCAGACGCGCGAGGGTCAGCTTCAGGTGGAGCTGGCGCAGTATCAGTACCTGCTGCCGCGCCTGACTGGCATGTGGACGCATCTGGTGCGTCAGACCGCCTCCGGCGGCGCGTCGCCGATCGGCACGCGCGGCCCCGGCGAAACGCAGCTGGAGACCGACCGCCGCCACATCCGCCGCAAAATTCAAAAGCTCGAAGAGGAACTGGAAGCCGTGCGCAAGGTGCGCAGCACGCAGCGCCGCCGCCGCGAAAAAAACGCCATGCCCGTCGTGGCGCTCGTGGGCTACACAAACGCGGGCAAATCCACCCTGCTCAACCAGCTCACCGGCGCAGCCATCCCGGCGAACGACCGCCTGTTCGACACGCTGGACACGACGACCCGCCGCATGAAGGTGGACGATGCGCAGGAGGTGCTGCTGTCCGATACCGTCGGCTTCATCCGAAAGCTGCCGACGCACCTCGTCGAAGCGTTCAAGGCCACGCTGGAGGAGCTGGCCTACGCCGACGTGCTGCTGCACGTGATCGACATTTCCAGCCCTGAATGGGCGGCGCAGGCCGAGGTTGTGGATCGCCTGATCGACCAGCTCGGCGCGGCGCAGACGCCGTGCCTGCGCGTGTTTAATAAGTGTGACGCCTATCTCGGCGTGCTCCCGCACGGGGACAACATTGTGTGCATCTCCGCGCGCACCGGCGAGGGCACGGCAGAGCTGCTGCAAACGATTTCGCAGATGCTCGCGCGCAAAAACCACCGCGCCGTGCTGCACCTGCCGTACAGTCAGGGCGCGCTGCTGGAGCTGCTGCACCGGAGCGCCGCCGTGCTGCGCACGGAGTACCGCGACGACTGCATCGAGATTGAGGCCGTCGTCAAGCCCGAACAGTGGGGGAAGGTGTCCTGTTATGCAGTATCCGAAAACCATTGAGACCACGCGCCTGATCCTCCGCCCATGGCGGGCGGAGGACGCGCCGGCGCTGTATACCTACGCAAAGGACGAGCGCGTCGGTCCGGCGGCGGGCTGGCCGGCTCACACGAGCGTGGAACACAGCGCGGAGGTGATCCGCACGGTGTTCTCCGCGCCGGGTACCTACGCCGTGACGCTGCGCGGCGACGATACGGCCATCGGCAGCATTGGCTTCATCCCGGCAACCGCCGAGGAGGGGCGCGGCCAGCTGGAGATCGGCTACTGGATCGGCGTGCCCTTCTGGGGCAACGGCTACATACCGGAGGCCGTGCGCGCCCTGCTCCGCTGCGCGTTCGGCCCGCTGCGGCAGGACATGATCTGGTGCAGCCACAACGCGGAAAATCACAAGTCCCACCGCGTCATCAAAAAATGCGGCTTTACGTTCCGCTTCGCGCGCGTGGAAAACGTCCCGCTGCTGCAGGAGCGGCAGGAAATCTGGTATTACACCCTCGCCGCCGGGGACTGGCGGGCGCTGGAGACAGGAGGCTGCCCCGATGGAACCGTATCGGATCCCGACCGCCCCGGGTGAGGCGGAATTTCAGGAAAAACGCTCGACCTTCCTGGGACACGTGCGCCCGGTGGAAACCGAAGACGAGGCCAAAGCCTTCGTCGCCGCGATGAAAAAGCAGTATCACGATGCGCGGCACAACTGCTGGTGCTACCTGCTGCGCGGCGGCGTGGAGCGCTACTCCGACGACGGCGAGCCGCAGGGCACAGCCGGCATCCCAATGCTGGAGGTGTTCCGGCGGGAGGGCGTCACCAACGTCGTGTGCGTCGTCACGCGCTACTTCGGCGGCGTCCTGCTCGGTACGGGCGGTCTGCTGCGCGCTTACACCAAAAGCGCGAAGGACGCGCTGAACGCGGCAGGCATCTCCGCCGTGCGCCGGTGGGTGAGCGTTGCGCTTCCGTGCTCCTACGCCCTGCTGGAACGGATGAAAGCCGCCGTCACGGCTGCGGGCGGCGTCGTGTCCGACCTCGAATACGGCGCGGACGTCGTCCTCCGCGCGCTGCTGCCGGAGGAATGCGCAGAGCCGTTCCGGACGCAGGTGCGCGACCTCTCCGCGGGCGCAGTGGAAGTTACCGTGACGGGCGAGGCGCTGCGCGCCGTGCCGGTTCGCTGAAAAAAATCAAAAATTTTTTCAAAAAGAAAAAGGAAAATAACCGGGAATGTCGTATTAGGGTATTGCAGGGGTTTGCAATACCCTGATTTTTACGGAAACGGAAGTGAGAATCGTGCCCTGTCCGAGAGAAAAACGCGAAGCCGCCGAGCGTCTGTTTATCGGCTCATACGGCGTATTGTCCGCCGACTCCAAAGGCCGCCGGCAGCCGGAAGCTCCCTGCGAGATCCGTACCTGCTTCCAGCGCGACATTGACCGCATCACGCACTCAAAATCCTTCCGCCGCCTGAAGCACAAAACGCAGGTCTTCCTCCAGCCGGAGGGCGACCATTACCGCACGCGCCTGACCCACACGCTGGAGGTCGCGCGCATCGCGCGCACCATTGCCCGCGCGCTGGAGCTGAACGAGGACCTCACCGAGGCCATCTCCCTCGGCCACGACCTTGGCCACACGCCGTTCGGCCACGCGGGCGAGCGCGCACTCAACGAAATCTACGCACCCGGCTTTCGCCACTATGAGCAGAGCCTGCGCGTCGTGGACCGGCTGGAGCGCGACGGGCGCGGCCTGAACCTCTGCGAGGAGACGCGCACCGGCATCCTCAACCACACCACCGGCCAGCCGCGCGGCACGCTGGAGGCCGACGTGGTGCGCCTGTCCGACCGCATTGCCTACATCAATCACGACCTCGACGACGCCATGCGCGGCGGCATCGTGCTGCCGGAGAACGTGCCCGCCATCGTGCGCGAGCGCATCGGCGAGCGCAACAGTGTGCGCATCAACTCCATCCTCACGGACGTGATCGAGCACAGCGGAAACGGCGTGCTCGCCATGTCGCCGGAGATGCAGGAGGCCGTGGACGTATTCCACACATTCATGTACTCCGACGTATACCGCAACCCCGTCGCCAAGGGCGAGGAGCGCAAGGTGAAGAATATCCTCGGCGGAATATGGGAATATTATGTCAACCACTTAACGGAGCTGCCGGAGGTCTTCCAGCAAATTGCGGCAGAAGAAGGCCCGGAGCGCGCCGTGTGCGACTATGTCTCCGGCATGACGGACAGCTACGCGATGGAGGTCTACAGCGCGCTGTACATCCCGGTCGCATGGAGCATAAAATAATCAGCAAAATGCAAAAGGCTTCCCCCTTTGGGGGAAGCGGTCGCTCCATAATCGAATCCGAAACGTGGTTTCGGATTCGAAAGGAAGAACAGAGAAATGGAACGAACCTGTTCTGACGCTAACTGATGAGGGCAATGCTGCACTGTGTCGCGCGGCTGGGAACACCTCATCCGACCGCCCTACGGGCGGTCACCTTCCCCTCAAGGGGAAGGCTTTGGGCGCGGTGCGATACGCACCCGCATCCTCGCGGCGCAACCCAACACAGTGGTTACGGCGCGAAAAGGAGAAGCCGGGAAGTGGATGTGGCGTTTTCGCCGTTCGGCGGAAACGGAACGGAACGCGCCGGCTTCGACGCGAAAGGGGGCGTCAAAGTGGCATTTTCGGAAGCATTTTTGCAGGAGCTGGCGGAGCGGAACGACATCGTCGATGTCGTCGGCAGCTACGTGCGGCTGACGAAGAAGAGCGGGTCGAACCTGTTCGGCCTGTGTCCGTTCCACAGTGAAAAGACGCCGTCGTTCTCCGTCTCGCCGGACAAGCAGATTTATCACTGCTTCGGCTGCGGCAAGGGCGGCAGCGTCATCGGCTTCATCATGGAGATTGAAAACCTCTCCTTCCCGGAGGCGGTGGAGTTCCTGGCCAACCGCGCGGGAATGAAGCTGCCGGAGCAGGACGACGGCGGCGCCTCCCGCAAGCGGGAACGGCTTTTGGCGATCAACCGCGACGCGGCGCGTTTTTTCCACGAGCAGCTTCGCACGCCGGGCGGGCAGATCGCGCGGGACTATCTCGCAAAGCGGCAGCTCAATGGCCGCACCGTGACGAATTTTGGCCTCGGCTTCGCGCCGGACACGTGGGACAGTCTCACCAGGGCAATGAAGGCCAGGGGCTACTCCGAGCTGGAGCTGTTCGACGCGGGGCTGGTGCGCCGCGGCAAGACCTCCGGCGTGTACGACACGTTCCGGGGCCGCCTCATGTTCCCGGTCATCGACGTGCGCGGGAACGTCATCGGCTTTTCCGGCCGCATCCTCGGTGATGGAGAGCCGAAGTATATGAACAGCCCTGAAACGCCGGTTTTCAGCAAAAGCCACAATCTGTTTGCATTGAATCTGGCTAAAAAGTCGAAAAGCGGGTATATCATACTTTCAGAGGGCAATATAGACGTGGCGTCCCTGCATCAGGCGGGGTTCGACAGCGCGGTTGCCTCGCTCGGCACCTCGCTCACGCCGGAGCAGGCGCGGCTCCTGTCGCGCTACACGAGCGAGATCGTCATCGCGTACGACAACGACGGCGCAGGGCAAAAGGCTGCGCAGCGCGCCATCGGCATTCTGGAAAAGCTCGACCTGCGCGTGCGCGTGCTGCGCATGGAGGGTGCAAAGGATCCGGACGAGTATATCAAGACCTTCGGCGCGGACGCATTCCGCAACCTGCTCGAAGCGTCGGAAAACCACATCGAGTACCGGCTTCAGTCCGTGCAGAACCAATATGATCTCGCGGTGGACGAGCAGAAGGTCGCCTTTTTGAAGGAGGCCGCCGGCGTCATCGCGCAGCTGCCCGGCAGCGTGGAGCGCGAGGTGTACGCCATGCGCATCGCCTCGAAAACCGGCGTGCCGGACGCGGTGGTGCTCGACGAGGTCGCGCGCCAGCGCAAGCGCAAGCTCTCGCAGGCGCGGCGCAGTCAGGAGCGCGAGCAGCTCCGGCCCGCGCGCAATCTCCAAACCGCGGTGCGCGGCGTCCGGTATGAGAATCCCCGCTCCGCCGCAGCGGAGGAGGGCGTCGTCCGGCTGCTGTGCCTCGACCCCGGCCTGTTTCAGGGGCGGGAGGTCCCAAAAGCCGAGCAGTTTTCGTCGCCGGAGCTGCGCCATCTCTACACCACGTTGCTGGAGCGGTGCGGCGCGGGCGGCACGGTAAACATCGCCGCGCTGGGTGACGTGCTCACGCCGGAGGAGACCAGTTTATTGACCAGTGTCATCCAAAAGCCCGAAATCCTCGCAAACGGGGACAGGGCGCTGGACGACTACATAAAAATCATCCGGGCGGAAAGCTGCATTGACCGCAGCGCGCCGGACTTGCTTGCATTTGCAAATCAACTCAAAGAACAAAAAGGGTATGGTGGTAAAGATGGAACCGAATAAGAACAATCCGGAAATGAACGACTCTGCCGCGCTTGAGGCCATGGCCGACGCGCTGCTGGCCGAAGGCGACGCCGCCGAAGCAGCGGCGCAGGCCGGCGAACCGGACAAGCCGGCTGCGGAGAAAACCACGGAGGAAAAGCTCAACGAGCTGCTGGAAAAGGGCAAAAAGGCCGGCAAGCTCTCCAGCCGGGATCTGCTGGCGCTGGAGGAACTGAACCTCTCTGCCGACGAGATGGAAAAATTCTACGACCGGCTGGAAAGCCTGAACGTGGACGTCCTCAGCGACGATGCGCTCCCCCCGCTGGACGATGTGGTGCCGGAGCTGGAGGAGATCGAGGAGATCGAGGAGGTCACGGAGGAGGAGATCGCCGAGACCGAGGCCATGGCGGACACGTTCTCCACCGACGACCCGGTGCGCATGTATCTCAAGGAGATCGGCAAGGTGCCGCTGCTCACCCCGGAGGAGGAGCAGGAGCTGGCCAAGCGCATGGCCGAGGGCGACGAGGACGCCAAGCGCCGCATGGCCGAGGCGAACCTCCGTCTCGTCGTCAGCATTGCCAAGCGCTACGTTGGCCGCGGCATGCTGTTTCTCGATCTCATTCAGGAGGGCAATCTCGGCCTCATCAAGGCCGTCGAGAAGTTCGACTATACCAAGGGCTACAAGTTCTCCACCTATGCCACGTGGTGGATCCGGCAGGCCATCACCCGTGCCATCGCCGATCAGGCGCGCACCATCCGCATCCCGGTGCACATGGTCGAGACGATCAACAAGGTCATCCGCGTCTCGCGCCAGCTCCTGCAGGAGCTGGGGCACGATCCGTCTCCTGAGGAGATTGCCGCCGTGATGAACATGCCGGTCGAAAAGGTGCGCGACATTCTGAAGATCGCGCAGGAGCCGGTGTCGCTCGAAACGCCGATCGGCGAGGAAGAGGATTCCCACCTCGGCGACTTCATCCCGGACGAGGACGCCTCCGAGCCGAGCGAGGCCGCGAGCTTCTCGCTGCTGAAGGAGCAGCTCATGGAGGTGCTCGACACGCTCACGCCGCGCGAAAAGAAGGTGCTGGAGCTGCGCTTCGGCATCGTGGACGGCCGCACCCGCACGCTGGAGGAGGTCGGCAAGGAGTTCAACGTCACCCGCGAGCGCATCCGCCAGATCGAGGCCAAGGCGCTGCGGAAGCTCCGCCACCCCAGCCGCAGCAAAAAGCTCCGCGACTTTTTGAATTGACCCCGCGCGCAGCCCGATTTGGATAGCAAAAACGCCCTGATGATTCAGGGCGTTTTTTATCTTTGATTGGATTACTTTGCTTCTTCGATGAGCCAGTCGGTGATCTTCTCCTCGTCAACACCGAGACCCTCGTGCAAAAATGCTACAGCCTCGTTGAAGTTCAGACCCTTCAGGTGCTTGAAATTGCTTTCGACGTTCTCTTTTTCTCCATCTACAAGCTTTTCAATATAGCCGCATTCGTAGCACATATAGATCGGATACTTGCGGTGATTATCCTGTGTCAATTCTCCTCCACAGCGCGGGCACTTCATAGTATCGTTCCTCCTCTTTCAGTTTCCGAACAGCTCCTGTTCCGAGTTGTATGATTGGTTCTATGTTAATACATTCTGGTTGATTATGCAAGCTTTTTGTCGGTCACACGGCGCTTTCAGCCGCAGTGCCGGGGTGGAATGAAAAAGACCGGGAGCGACGCTCTCGGCCTTTTTCAGTTGGTTGGATCGCCTTATTGCGCGACTTTCACTTTTCCGCCCTGATAGAGCAGGATGCTGCGCGGGCAGATGTCGGAGCAGTGGCCACAGCCGACGCACTTGTCGTAGTCGATCGTGCAGACGAAGTTCTCGATCTTGATGGCCTCCGCCGGGCACTCGCGCTGGCACTTCATGCAGCCGATGCAGCCGACATCGCAGATCTTGCGGGTGACTGCGCCCTTGTCCTGATTGCGGCAGCCGACCAGAACGGCCTGACTGTACGGAACCTTCTTGATGATTTTCTTCGGGCACGCATCGGCGCAGGCCATGCAACCCACGCACTTCTCGCGGTCAACCTTGGCAACGCCGTTGACGATATGCATTGCATCGAACTTACAAGCCTTGGCGCAGTTGCCGAGACCGATGCACGCGAACTGGCACTCCTTGTTGCTCTTGCCGCCAAACAGCATGGCAGCCTGGCAGTTCTGGGGTCCTTTGTAGTTGAAGCGCTTGACCGCGACGCCCTCCCCGCCGGAGCAGGGCACGAACGCGACCATCTTTTCCTCAGAGCCGGCATCGACGCCCATGATGGCGGCGATCTTCTCGGCAGCTTCCGCGCCGCCGGCCACACAGCAGTTAACCGGCGCCTTGCCCGCCGCGACCGCAGCGGCGTAACCGTCGCAGCCGGGGTAGCCGCAGCCGCCGCAGTTGGCGCCCGCAAGGCACTCACGAACGGCTTCCTGCTTGGGATCGACTTCAACATAGAAAATCTTTGCGGCAAAGGCCAGGACCGCGCCAAACACGGCACCCATGACGCCGAGGACGGCAACTGCTTTTACAATCAGCATAATATCCATATCTTTGCCCTCCTTAACCGCCGATGCTCATGCCGGAGAAGCCCATGAAAGCCAGAGCCACCAGACCGGCGGATACGAGACAGATCGGGAAGCCCTCAAAGCACTCCGGATAATCGGCGAACTCGAGCTTCTCGCGCACGCTTGCAAACAGGCAGATCGCCACCATGAAGCCGATGCCGCCGGTGATGCCGTAAACCACGCTCTGCAGGAAGTTGAAGCTGTACTGCGTGTTGAGCAGCACGACGCCGAGCACTGCGCAGTTGGTGGTGATCAGCGGCAGGTAAATGCCGAGTGCGGAATACAGGGACGGAACCGATTTTTTCAGGAACATCTCCACGAACTGGACGAGCACCGCGATGACCAGAATGTACGCGATGGTCTGCAGGAAGCCGAGTCCCAGCGGCATGAGGATGTACTCATTGACCACCCAGCAGATCGCGGACGCAAGGCCCATGACGAAGATGACGGCGATGCCCATGCCGGCGGCGGTGTCCATTTTGGACGAGCAGCCGAGGAACGGGCAGCAGCCAAGGAACTGGGAGAAAATGAAGTTGTTAATGAGGATGGCGCTCAGGGCAATTGTGATAATCGAAGTATTCGCACCCATACTTTAAGCCGCCTCCTTTTCATTCTGTTCTGCAAGTGCTTTTTCTTTCTTCTGTTCAGACTTCTTCAGCGCATACTGCATCAGCGCGATCAGGCAGCCGAGCGTGATGAAGCCGCCGATCGGCAGCGTCACGACGAGCGCGCCGTATTCCGCCGGGAAAATCTGAATGCCGTTGCCGGTGCCGATCGTGCCGTTCACCAGATTGAAGACGCCGGTGCCGAAGGATCCCTTGCCGAGGAATTCACGGATGACGCACATGGCAATCAGCACGAGGGTGTAGCCCAGGCCCTGGAAGATGCCGTCGAAGAAGGACGGGCCAACCGGGTTCTTCTGGCAGAACGCCTCTGCACGGCCGATGATGATGCAGTTGACGACGATCAGCGGAATGAACACGCCCAGAGACGCGCTCAGCGCGGGGATATAGGCCTGCAGCAGCAGGTCCACAATGGTAACGAAGCCCGCGATAACCAACACGAAGATGGCCAGACGGATGTCGTTCGGAATGATCTTCCGGATCAGGGATACAACGACGTTGCAGCAGGTGAGGATCACCAGGACGGAGATGCCCATGCCGATGCCGTTGAACAGGCTGGTGGTGATGGCCATGGTGGCGCACATACCGATCAGCTGAACCAGAACCGGGTTGTTGGTAATCAAGCCCTCTTTGAATTGCTGTTTAATGTTCATCGTTCAGCCTCCTTTAACCCAGTGCGTTGGCCGCGTTGATTACGGCCTGGATTTCGTTGGTGACGGAGCGGGAGGTGATGGTTGCGCCGGAGATGGCTTCCACTTCGCCGCCATCCTTATTGACCTTCAGGCCATCGCCCTGGCCAACCACATTGTCGCGCCATGCGCCCGGCGTGGTCTCTGCCGCCTTGGCGCCGAGGCCGGAGGTCTCGGAATGCTTGGTGATGTACACGCCGGTGCAGACCTTGTCGTTATCCAGACCCACGACCATGGTAATCATACCCTGCGCACCGGAGAACGTGGTCTCCGCAACGTAGCCGATAGCCTCGCCGGAAGCGTCCTTGGCAACGACCATCTTGGTGATGGAGGTGTCGTCCGTTTCGACCTCAGTGTCGTAATTATCCGCCGGGAGGACATTCGCATAAGCCGTGGCGGTTTTTTCCGCCGCCAGCTCCGCAATGCGATCCTTGGTGATCTCGTTGACGACGCCGAGCACCAGCGCCATAATTGCGGCGACTGCAAGCAGCACCAGCGCCAGCTTTACGATCTGATTGCCGGATTTCTTTTCGGTCTTCTCAGCCATTTGCAGCAGCCTCCTTTGCTTCTTTCTTCGCAGCCTTTGCAGCGGCCTTCTTCGCCTTGAGGTCTTCCTTCGTGACGCCGAACTGGCGCGGCGGGGTCAGCTTATCGAGGAACCACGCGCAGCAGTTCATGATGAGGATGGCGAAGGACACGCCTTCGGGGAAGCCGCCGAACACGCGGATGAGCACCGTAAGCGCGCCGCAGCCGAAGCCGTAAATCAGTCTGCCGGGTGCGGTGACCGGGCTGGTGGAATAGTCCGTCGCCATGAAGATGGCGCCGAGCAGCAGGCCGCCGGACAGCAGGTTGGAGAGCATCCAGTCCACGCGGCTGTAGCCATCGTGGCCAAAGATCAGGGTCAGCACGGCGACCGTGCCGATGAAGGACACGGGGATGTGCCAGGTGATCACCTTGCGGGCGATCAGATAAATGCCGCCGATGAGCAGCGCAACTGCGCTGATTTCGCCCAGGCTGCCCGGCATCTTGCCGAGGAACATGGACATGTAATCAAAGTAAGCGGGCATCGCGGTGCCGGCCTTCATGTAGCTCAGCGGCGTGGCCATCGTGGTCGCATCCACAACGCCCTTGAGCGAAGCGGGCGTGATCCACTTGGTCATCAGCGTCGCATAAGACGCAAACAGGAACGCACGGCCGGCCAGAGCCGGGTTCAGGAAGTTTTTGCCGATGCCGCCATACAGCTGCTTGACGAAAACGATGGCAAAGAACGCGCCGACGACCGGCATCCACCAGGGAGCGCAGGCCGGGAGCACCATGCTCAGCAGCAGGCCGGTAACAACAGCGGACAGGTCGCCAATGGAGCTGTCCTTCTTCAGGAGCTTGCGGTAGCCCCACTCAAAGAACACGCAGGCAGCGACGGAGGTCGCAACCGGAATCAGCGCGGCAACGCCAAACTGCCACACGCCGACCGCAAGCGCGGGCAGCAGGGCGATGATGACGTCGAGCATGATGTTCTGCGTGCCTCTCTTGGCACGAACCTGAGGCTGATAGGCAGCGTCAAACGTATATTCTTTCGGTGTCATTTGTGTTCAGCCTCCTTTGCAGCAGCTTCTGCGCGCGCCTTTTCCTCGGCCGCCTTGGCGGCGAAGAGCAGCTTCGCGGTTTTGAACGAGTGCGTCAGGGGCAGACGGCCCGGGCAGTTGTACGAGCAGCTGCCGCACTCGAAGCAGTCCAGAATGTGATACTTCTGCATGTTTTCGAAGTCGCCCTTCTGGAAGTACTTATACATGTACAGGGGCTGGAGCTTCATCGGGCAAACGGTCAGACATTTGCCGCAGTGGATGCAGGTCGGGTTCTCGATGGAGCGGTCCTCTTCCTCGGTAAAGAACAGGATGCCCGCGGTACCCTTGATGTTGACCGCTTCCAGATTCGTAGCGATCAGACCCATCATCGGGCCGCCGAGGACGATCTTCTTCGGCTCCTTGACGAAGCCGCCGCACTGCTCGACGATGTAGCTGAACGGGGTGCCAAAGCGGCACTGTGCGTTGACGGGCTTGGCAATGGCGCTGCCCGCCACGGTGAGCACACGCTCGATGCAGGGCATGCCTTCATAGCAGGCTCTGTAAATGGCGTATGCGGTCTGGGTGCTGATGACGTTGCAGCCCACGCCCGCCGGCAGTCCGCCGGGCTTGACCTCACGGTTCGTGATGGCCTTGATCTGCATTTTCTCAGCGCCCTGCGGATACTTGACCTCTTCGGGCACGATCTCGACGCCGTACTGCGCGGGATTCAGAGAGTTGAGCAGATCAATCGCGTTCTGCTTGTTCTTCTCAATGCCGTAGTACGCCTTGTCGAGACCGCTCGCGATGCGCGCGAGCTGGATGCCTTTGAGCAGCTCCTCGGGGTGGTTCATCATGGTCAGATGGTCGCCGTTGAGGTACGGCTCGCACTCTGCTCCGTTGATGATGAGGGTATCGACCTTGCCGATGCCGCCGCGGATCTTGAACGCGGTCGGGAACATGGCGCCGCCCATGCCGACAATGCCGGCCTCGCGCATCCGGTCCAGGATGGCTTCCGGATCCTGCAGCTCCGCTTCGGTCAGCGGGGCGAGATCGGTGCAGGGGGTGTCCTTGTAGTCGTTCTCGATCACGATCGCCGGAATCATGTCGCCCAGCGGATGCGGACGCGGCTCCACGGCAATGACTTTGCCGGAGACAGTGGCGTGAACCGGGGCGGAAACAGGAGCCGGATTTTCACCGATCTTCTGGCCCATCGTCACATAATCGCCCACTGCAACCAGCGGCTTGCAGGGCGCGCCGATGTGCTGTGCCATCGGGATCACGACCTGCGGCGGAGGAGCAATGACAGTCACCGGAACGTCCGGCGCCTTCATGTAGTTGGGATGTACTCCGCCATGAAACTTAAAGGGCATTTGCATCACCTCTCTATTTTTTGACTCAAATATATTAGCACACCCTCCCGTGCAAGTCCACCAAATTTGGCGGAAAAACAGGTTTTTATACTAATTTAAATATTAACAAGTTTGTAAAAACGTTGGCAATTCAGTGGAAGCTGCGCTTTTTTCCGGACTCTTTGCAGGCGCGTGAATGTTTCTGCAATTTTTCCCGCAAAATGCTGAAAAATTGTCCGAAAGCCTTAACAAGACCGTAAAAATCCTGTAAGATAAAAATATCCGCAATTCGTGTTTTCCGGCACATCCGCCGCCCGGACGGGCGGCCTCAGAAAGGCAGGGGACATCCATGCAGGCACAGAAGCTCGGCATCCGAAAGTGGACCGTCCTGCTGCTGATCGGCCTGACCGGTCAGTTCGCGTGGACGATTGAAAATATGTATTTCAACGTGTTTTTATACAACACGATCTCGACCGACCCCTCGTACATCGCAGCCAT
The DNA here is from genome assembly GCA_018265835.1 of Oscillospiraceae bacterium. Classification (GTDB taxonomy): domain Bacteria; phylum Bacillota; class Clostridia; order Oscillospirales; family Oscillospiraceae; genus CAG-103. The sequence continues at coordinate 22,441 of JABLYK010000022.1, forward strand.
GGTCGCATGGAGCGCAGCGGTCGCCACCGTGACCACGCTGCTCGTCGGCGCGTGGTCGGACCGCGTGGGCAAGCGCAAGGCGTTTCTCTGCGCGGGGTATCTGCTCTGGGGGCTGTCCACGGCGGCTTTTGGCTTCGTTACGGTGGAAAACGCCCACGCGCTCTTCCCCGCCGCCAACGCCGTCACTGTCGCCGCCGTGATGGTCATCGTACTCGACTGCGTGATGACGCTGTTCGGCTCCACCGCGAACGACGCGGCCTTCAACGCATGGGTCACGGATGTGACCGACCGCAGCAACCGCGCGCGGGTGGAATCCGTGCTGGCCGTGCTGCCGCTGATCTCGATGCTTGTGATCTTCGGCGCGTTCGACAGCATGACGCAGCAAGGCCGCTGGAAGGAATTCTTCGGCGTCTTCGGCCTGCTCATCACCGCCGTCGGCGTTGCGGCGCTCTTCCTCGTGCAGGACGCGCCCGCCGCCACGCGGGAAAACACCGGCCTGCGCGCACTGGTCTACGGGCTGCGGCCGTCGGTCATTCGCGCACACCCGGAGCTGTACTGGTCGCTTTGCGCGTTCGCCCTGTTTTCCATTGCGGTGCAGGTCTTTTTCCCGTATCTCATCATTTATATTCAAAACTTCCTCGGCATCGACAATTATGCCGTCGTGCTCGGGATCGTGCTGCTTACAGCCTCACTCGTGAGCGTGCTGTTCGGCCGGGTCATCGACCGCGTGGGCAAACTGCGCTTCGTGCTGCCGGCCGCCGGCGTCATGCTCGCGGGACTTGTCGGCATGTATTTTGCGCGCGGCATGGCCGCAGTGACCGCTGCCGGGATCGTCATGATGTCGGGCTACATGCTCGTCACCGCCGCGCTGAGCGCAAACGTCCGCGACTGGACACCGCCGGACAAGGCCGGCCATTTTCAGGGCATCCGCATGATCTTCGCCGTGCTGCTGCCCATGATCGTCGGCCCGGCCATCGGCTCTGCCGTCATCCGCGGCAGTGACAGCACGTATGTGGAGCTTGGCGTGGTGAAGACCGTGCCGACGCCGTCGATCTTCCTCGCCGCCGCAGCGGTGCTGCTGCTGGTGATCATCCCCGTCATCATTCTCCGAAGGAGGGAACGCAAATGCTGACCGAATGGGGCGAAGCCCTCGACCGGGAGCATCCGCTGCCGGAATATCCGCGCCCGCAGCTGGTGCGCGACAGTTATCTGAATCTGAACGGCCCGTGGAGCTATGCCATCACAAAAAGCGCGCAGAAGCCCCAGCAGGCCGACGGCACGATCATCGTGCCCTTCTCGCCGGAGAGCGCGCTGTCCGGCGTCGGGCGCACGCTGCAGCCGGACGAATATCTCTGGTACATCCGCTCCGTCGAGCTGCCGGCGGGCTTCAACATTGGGCGCGTGCTGCTGCATTTCGGCGCGGTGGATCAGACCGCCACCGTCTGGTGCAACGGCGTGGAGCTGGCCACGCACACCGGCGGATATCTTCCCTTTACGGTGGATCTCACCGAGGTGCTCGGCCCCGTAAACACGATTCTGGTGTGCGTGCGCGATCCCTCGGATCGCTCGCTGCACACGCGCGGCAAGCAGAAGCTGCACGCGGGCGGCATCTGGTATCCGCCGCAGAGCGGCATCTGGCAGACCGTGTGGCTCGAGAGCGTACCGAACGAATACATCCGCAGCCTGAAGGTCACGCCGCACTTTGACGAGCGGCTCGTGGAGGTGCTCGTGGACGGCAGCGGCAAATGCGTAATGGAGCTGGACGGTAAAAAGTTCTCCTTCCCTGCGGGCGTGCCCGCGCGCGTGCCGGTGCAGCGCTTCGAGCCGTGGACGCCGGAGCGCCCCGTGCTGTACCCGTTCAGCATTCAGATGGGGCAGGACACGGTCTACAGCTACTTCGCCATGCGCAAGTGCAGCGTAGAGCGCGACGAAACCGGCGTCAGGCGCCTGTACCTCAACAACGAGCCGTATTTCCACAACGGCCTGCTCGATCAGGGCTACTGGAGCGACGGACTGTACACCGCGCCGAGCGACGAAGCGCTGCTCTATGACATTCAAACGGTCAAGGCCATGGGCTTCAACATGCTGCGCAAGCACATGAAGGTCGAACCGGACCGCTGGTACTATCACTGCGACCGGCTCGGGATGCTCGTCTGGCAGGATATGCCCTGCGGCGGCGGGCGGTACGATCCGCTCATCATCTCCGCGCCGCTCGTCACGCACTGGCATCTGGACGACAGCTGGTATCCCCTGTTCGGCCGCACCAACGCCGCCGGGCGGCGGGAGTTTCTCGCTGAGCTGCGCGAGATGGTTTCCGCGCTCTATAACCACCCCTGCATCGTCCTGTGGGTGCCGTTCAACGAGGGCTGGGGCCAGTTCGACAGTCTCACCGCCGTGCAGACGATCGAGGAGGTGGACCGCACGCGCACAATCGACCCCGCCAGCGGCTGGCACGATCAGGGCTTCGGCGGCGTGCAGAGCCTGCACGTCTATTTCCGAAAGTACAAGTTCAAGCCCGACAAGCTGGGCCGCGCCGTGCTGCTCTCAGAGTTCGGCGGCTATACGCACCGCGTCCACGGCCACACGCGCAGCGGCAAAAGCTTCGGCTACAAAAACTGCGCTTCCCCGCATTCGCTGGAGTTCTCCCTGCAGGAGCTGTACGACGGGCAGATTCGCCCCGCGAAGGAGCAGGGGCTGGCCGCCGCCGTGTATACGCAGCTCTCCGACGTGGAGACGGAGCTGAACGGCCTCATCACCTATGACCGGCGGAAGGTGAAGCTCCCGGTCGAAACCCTGCGCAAAATTTTTGAGATCGAAAATCCGTAACGCATATTTGACAAAAACTGCGCCCCGCTGCCATTGGCAGCGGGGCAATTGACATACACCCGAACCGGTCTTTTCGTAGCCTTTTGAAAAATTCAGACGGATACCACGGGAACGCCGCGGTCTGCGGCATAGTCGATCGTGTTCTTCGTGCCGCCGCACGCGCCGTTGAACACGGCGATGACCCGCGCTGCATGATCCACCATCCATTCGTTTCGCCGTTGGAAGCACGACCGGCTGTAGCCGGGACAAATGTATTTCACCAGATCGGCAGCGTCCGTCACGCGGTGATAGCGCACCTGCCAGTCCTGCGGCCAGCCCGTTTCAAAGCCCGGATACGGGCTGGCGCAAATCAGTCGGACCGGTTCCCCGGCGTCCCGGAGCCGCAGCACGATCTCCGCCGCCCAGATATCCACGCCGCGCGCCATGCCGGAAATGAAAGTTTGATAGCCATCCTCAATCGCCGCCCTGATTGCACGTTCAAGGGCAGCGATTATTTTGTCCTCCGGCATTGACAGCTTCTCCGGGCGGTGGCCAGTAAAGCAGCAGCGGCGCTTCCGAAGGTCTTGTTCTGTTTCCAAAAAATCACCCCATTTAGGAAGCTATTAGATGGCATATGCAATACAAGCGTAAAAAAGTTTGAACTCCACCTTCTCTCAAAATGATAACACTTTGTTTGTATAAAAGCAAGGCAAAGATGATTAAACTGTTATCAGAATCGTAGCGAGGTGTTATCATGGCTACCAACAAAGTTCAAACTGGTATTCGTTTTGAACCGGAATTGCTTTATAAGATCACTTACGTTGCCAAGCGAAATAAGCGGTCTCTCAATGCCCAATTAGAGTACCTTGCACAGGAATGTGTCCAATTGTTTGAGAAAGAGAATGGTTTGATACCGATTGACGAAAATGCCCTTTATAAGAAATAATCTGATAATTACAAAGGCGGCTCTGTTTCAGAGCCGCCTTGTTATTTTCATGTGCGATGCGCTTCGTAGGGGCCGATGCCCACATCGGCCCGACAGTGCGCAACGCAGTGGTTTCTATCCACCCCATTTCTTTCTGCTCGTGCAGAAAGAAACTGGGTGGAGCCTGAAAGAAAGAGCACGTAAGGCTGGAGGAAGAATTCGCTGGTGACGAGACTTCACCGCACATAAATGTGCGTCAAAGTCTCGTCGGGCTTACCCCCTGCGTTCGGACTCACGTTTTTGGGTGCGTGTCATGCCTTGCTGCGTATAACGCACCCAAAGCCTTCCCCTTGAGGGGAAGGTGGCACGCGAAGCGTGACGGATGAGGTGTCCTGGCGCGTCCCCTCATCAGTCGGCTCCGCCGACAGCTTCCCCCAGAGGGGGAAGCCTTTTTGCGCACCCCCGCACCCCCCGGACGCAGGCTTGACCTGCGGACGGGTAAGGAAGAAGGCGGAAGCGGATATGGAGTTTTCGGCCTCAGCCGGAAACGCAATGCAGCGAGCGTCTTCTGACGCTGTAAAAAGCAAGAACCGCCACTCGGCCAAGTGACGGTTCGGGCTTAATGCTCAACTAGTACTTTTTCCGGGTCAACCGCTTGTTGCAGCGCCCTTTTCTGTTTTCATTATATCTGCCGGCGTCCGCTTTGTCAAGATGACAGCGGGCGCCGTCTGCATTTCACGATCAGCAGCCCCGCCAACACCGCACACAGATACCCGGCAAAATCGAGCCACACGTCGCTGACCTGCCCGCTGCGGCCGGGGACAAAAAGCTGGATCGTCTCATCCGTCAGCGCCGCCGACAGGCCGCACAGCAGCACGGACGGCAAATGATACCGGCGCGAAAACCGAAACGCGCAAAAGCACAACGCGCCGAGAATCGCGTATTCCGTAAAATGCGCCGCCTTGCGCAGCAGGTGCTCAGTCATCCACGGCAGCACCTGCTGCACAAACAGCAGCAGCGAGCCGCTCTCGCCCTCGCTCTGTTCTGCGGGCAGCATCGACTGCCCCCAGATCACCAGCAGCCACACGACCGCCAGCACGGTAAAAACACGGCAGCGCACGGATGCGCCGCCGTTGGAGGTCTGCTTCATTCCGTCACCCTTCGCCCTGCCGGCGAATCTTGTCCTTCCAGCACTTGTGGCACATGGCAACGTAGCTGTCGTTGCCGCCGAGGAAGATCTGGCCGCCCTCGGTAACGACGCGGCCCTCGGCGTCGATGCGGGCGTTGACGGTGGCCTTGCGGCCGCAGGCGCAGACGGTCTTGATCTCCGTGATGGAGTCGGCCAGTTCCATGAGCCGCCGCGAACCGGGGAACATGTGCGTCAAAAAGTCCGTGCGCAGCCCGAAGCACAGCACGGGCAGGTCGCGCTCGTCCACGAGGGTGCGGAGCTGGTCGATCTGCTCCGGCGTGAAAAACTGCGCCTCATCCGCGATGATGACGTCTGCACCCGGCGTTTTGTCATACGTCCCGCAAATATTCTCGTCCGGCTTGATGACCTGCGCTTCGCGGTACAGGCCGATGCGCGAGCGGATGATATTCGCCCCGTCCCGGTCGTCCACGGACGGCTTGATGAGCCAGACGGTCATGCCCAGCTCCTCGTAGTTAAACTGCGTGATGAGCGCCTGTGCGGACTTTGACGAGCCCATGGCGCCATATTTAAAGTAGAGTTTTGCCATTATGCTCTGCCCTCCACGTGGGCGCGGATGCGCTCCATGACGAAATCAATGGCGACCTGATTGTGCCCGCCCTCGGGGATGATGATGTCCGCATTGCGCTTCGACGGCTCAACGAACATCTCATGCATGGGCTTGACCGTGGTGAGATACTGCGTCACAATGGACTCCAGATCGCGGCCGCGATCGCGCGTGTCGCGCACAATGCGGCGCAGGATGCGCACATCCGCATCGGTATCCACAAAAATCTTAATGTCCATGCGCTTGCACAGCTCCGGCTCCGCGAAGATGAGGATCCCCTCCACGACAATGACCTTGGCCGGGCGAATCGTCACGGTGTTCTCCGACCGGTTGTGCACCGTGTAGTCATAGATCGGGCATTCCACCGCTTGCCCCGCCCGGAGCGCCTCCAGATGCTCGATGAGCAGCGGCGTGTCGAACGCGTTGGGATGGTCGTAGTTGAGCTTTGTGCGCTCGTCATACGTCAGATTGTCGTGCCGCTTGTAATAGTTGTCGTGATAAACGACGCTCACGTCGCCGCCGAATTCCTGCATGATGCGTCTGGTGATGGTCGTCTTTCCGCTGCCGGTGCCCCCGGCGATGCCGATCGTGATCACGTCGCCCATAACGTCGCCTCCAAGATCTCAGTTCATTCGACGTTATTTTACCACAGGCAGGAGGCTGTTGCAATTTGACTTTTATATTTTTTCATACTATAATTTTGTTTGCTGATCCCATAGGAAAAAATTCGACAAAACGGAGGTTTTTTTATGCCTGTTCCCACTCCTCATATTGCCGCCAAGGCGGGCGAGATCGCCAAGACCGTGCTGATGCCGGGCGATCCGCTGCGCTCGAAGTTCATTGCGGAAACGTTTCTGGAAAATCCCGTCCTCATCAACAACGTCCGCGGCGTGCAGGGCTACACCGGCACATGGAAGGGCGTGCCCGTCACGGTGATGGCGTCCGGCATGGGCATCCCGTCCATCGGCATCTACAGCTGGGAGCTGTTCAACTTCTACGATGTGGACAACATCATCCGCGTCGGCAGCGCGGGCGCGCTGGCGGACGAGCTGCAGCTCATGGACGTCGTCGCGGGCGCCGGTGCCTGCACCGACTCCAACTTTGCCCACCAGTTTGCGCTGAACGGCACGTTCGCCCCGATCGCGGACTTCACCCTGCTCTCCAACGCAGTCGCTGCCGCGCGCGAGAATGGCGTGGAGCTGCACGTCGGCAACGTCCTCTCCTCCGACAATTTCTATAACGACGGCTCCGATGGCCCCGATCAGTGGAAGAAGATGGGCGTCCTCGCCGTTGAGATGGAAGCCGCCGGCCTGTACATGAACGCCGCCCGCGCCGGAAAGCGCGCGCTCGGCCTGTTTACGATCTCCGACCACATCTATCGCGCGGAGGAGCTGACCAGCGAGCAGCGGCAGAATTCCTTCGTTCAGATGATTACCATCGCGCTGGACACCGCCGTGAAGATGGCGAATCTCTGATTCAGGGAAGCCTGTCCGTTCAGTATGGACAAACCCTCTGACTTCATAATTTTTTTACATTTCTGTAATATTCATTGTTGCCTGTAAAAATTCCACGTGCTATACTGTATCTGAGCGTGGTAAGTGCCGCGCTTCAAAGGAATGTCCGAACAACGGATAAATTTAAAATGGAGGAAATTTGCATGAAAAGAACGATTGCTCTGCTTCTCGCTCTCGTGATGGTTTTTGCTCTGTGCGCCTGCAGCAAGAAGACCGAACCCACGCCGACTGACAACGCTACCGAGTCTGATTACAGAGTCGCAATGATCACCGACTACGGCGACATCACCGACCAGTCCTTTAACCAGACCACCTATGAGGCCTGCAAGGCATTCTGCGAAGAAAACAGCATTGATTTCACGTACTACAAGCCCGCCGGTGACAACACCCCCGACCGTATCGCCATGGTCGAGAAGGCCGTTGACGAAGGCTACAACGTCATCGTGATGCCCGGCTTTGCTTTCGCCGGCACCATCTCCGGCACGCAGGATCAGTACCCGGATGTGAAGTTCATCGCTCTGGACGTTTCTGAGTACGACATCACCAGCTCCTTCTACAAGACTGATGCGGACGGCAACGTCACGGAAGAGCTGCTCGATCCCGAGAATGAGCCCCACATTGCAAAGAACGTTTACAGCGCTGTTTATCAGGAAGAGCTGTGCGGCTACATGGCTGGCTACGCAGCTGTGAAGCTCGGCTACACCAAGCTCGGCTTCCTGGGCGGCATGGCTGTCCCGGCTGTTCAGCGTTATGGCTACGGCTTCGTGCAGGGCTGCGACGCAGCTGCTGCTGAGATGAACATCAAGGTTGATGTGAAGTATGCTTACGGCAACCAGTTCTTCGGCGACGCTGACATCACCGCCGCAATGGATACCTGGTATGCTGCCGGCACGGAAGTTGTCTTCGCCTGCGGCGGCGGCATCTACACCTCTGCGGTTGACGCTGCCAAGAAGGTTGAAGGCGCCAAGGTCATGGGCGTTGACGTCGATCAGGCCGGTGTCATTGCCAGCTATGCCAACCCCGAAGACGCCACCGAATTTGCGGATCTGACCGTCACCTCCGCGATGAAGGGTCTGGCCGCCACCGTTAAGACCATGCTGACCGAAACCATCCTGAACAACAATTGGGACAAGTTCGCCGGCAAGGTTGAAACGCTGGGTCTCGTCTCCGGCGACGATCCGGAAGCCAACTACGTGCAGATTCCGATGGAATCCACGCAGTGGGTAGACGGCAAGTTCACGCAGGACGACTATAAAGCGCTCGTCAAGGCTATGTTCGACGGCACCGTCAAGGTTTCCAGCGACATTACCGCAATGCCGACCACCACGGCTGCAAACGTCGAGGATCTCGGCAACATCAAGTAAACACCTTTTCGCAATCAAAAGACGCAGCTTCGGCTGCGTCTTTTTGTTCCAAAATGCTTCAAAAGCTTTGGATATTCCGACATTTTCCCTTTACTTTAACCAAGAAACTATAGTATACTGTTTGATAATGGTTTCCGTCCCCGTGAGAATTCGCGCGCGGGCCATAAAAACGGAAGGAGGGCGTTTGACTTGGAAACTCAGTATGCCATTGAAATGTTGAACATCACCAAAAAGTTCCCGGGTATCATCGCCAACGACAATATTACGCTGCAGCTCAAGAAAGGCGAGATCCACGCGCTTCTGGGCGAAAACGGCGCGGGCAAGTCCACGCTGATGTCGGTGCTGTTTGGCCTGTATCAGGCGGAGGAGGGCACCATCAAAAAAGACGGCAAGGTCGTCTCCATCAAAAACCCGAACGACGCAAACGACTTGGGCATCGGCATGGTGCACCAGCACTTCAAGCTGGTCGAGTGCTTCACCGTTCTGGACAACATCATCATGGGTGTTGAGCCTACCCGGCACGGTTTCCTGCAAAAGAAGGAAGCCCGCGAAAAGGTAATCGCGCTCTCGGAAAAATACGGCCTTCAGATTGATCCGGATGCGCTGATCGAGGATATTACCGTCGGTATGCAGCAGCGTACCGAAATCCTGAAGATGCTCTACCGCGAAAATGAAATCCTGATCTTCGACGAGCCAACTGCGGTTCTGACGCCGCAGGAGATCGACGAGCTGATGCAGATCATGAGAAACCTTGCGGCGGAGGGGAAATCCATCCTCTTCATCTCCCACAAGCTCGCGGAAATCATGGCCGTGGCTGACCGCTGCACCGTTTTGCGCAAAGGCAAGTACATCGGCACAGTTGAAACGAAGAACACCTCCATGGAGCAGCTGTCGGCGATGATGGTTGGCCGTGACGTGAATTTCCACGTGGAAAAAGGCGCATCCAAGCCCGGCGACGCCGTGCTGAACGTGGAGAATATGACCGTCGCCTCCAGGGTGCACAAGAACAACGCCGTGCGCAATGTATCCTTCCAGGTGCGCGCAGGCGAAATCGTCTGCATCGCGGGTATTGACGGCAATGGTCAGACCGAGCTGGTCTATGGGTTGAGCGGACTGGAGCCGCTCAAGGAAGGTAAAATTGAGTTGTGCGGCACCGATATTACGCACGCCTCGATCCGCAAGCGCTCACTCAGCGGCATGAGCCACATTCCGGAGGATCGCCACAAGCATGGTCTTGTGCTGGATTATTCTCTGGAGTACAACATGATCCTGCAGCGCTATTTTGAGCCGGAGTTCACGAACAAAGCCGGCTTCCTCAAACGCAGGGAAATCCGCGAATATGCCAACCGGCTGATTGACCAGTACGACGTGCGCTCCGGTCAGGGCGCGGTCACGATTGCGCGCAGCATGTCCGGCGGCAACCAGCAAAAGGCGATCGTCGCCCGCGAGATCGACAAAGACCCGCAGCTTCTCATCGCCGTGCAGCCGACACGCGGTCTGGACGTCGGTGCAATTGAATACATCCACAAGCAGCTCGTCGCCCAGCGGGATGCGGGCAAGGCCGTGCTGCTCGTCTCGCTGGAGCTGGACGAAGTAATGGACGTGCCGGACCGCATCCTCGTGATGTACGAGGGCGAGATCGTCGGCGAACTGGACCCCAAGCAGACCACCGAGGAAGAGCTGGGCCTGTACATGGCCGGCGCAAAGAGAGATGAGGTGATCGCATGAAGAAAAATCTGCTCAAAAGCAATGCGGTGCAATCGCTGATTGCTTCGCTCGTGTGTATCATACTCGGTCTGCTCATCGGCTACATCGTGCTGCTGTTCATCAATCCCGCCGGCGCGGGCGACGCGATCATGACCGTCATCAAAAACTTTTTCACCTATAACCGTTCGGAAACGCAGCTCAAATACCTTGGCAGTACGCTGGTCAAAACCGCACCGTTGCTGATGTGTGCGCTATCCGTGCTGTTCGCCTACAAGGTTGGCCTGTTCAACATCGGCGCCGCAGGTCAATATGTCGCAGGCGCATGCGCCAGCTTGTACGCTGCGCTCGCGTGGGGCTGGAGCTGGCTTCCGTGCATGCTCTTTGCAATTCTTGCGGGTGCGCTGCTCGGCGCGCTCGTAGGCCTGCTCAAGTCCTTCTGCAACGTCAACGAGGTCATTTCGGGCATCATGCTCAACTGGATCGCCCTGTATACCGCCAACATGATCCTCACAAACGTCAAAGAAGTCGCAAGTCCCTACACCTATCAGATGAAGAGCTCCGGACCAGACGCGATTTTGCCCTCTCTGGGGCTGGACAAGCTCTTCAGCGGCAATGAGTATGTAACCATCGCGATTCCGCTTGCAATCATCATCGCCATCCTTGTCTGGGTCGTGCTGGAGAAAACAAAATTCGGCTACGAGCTGAAAGCGACCGGCTTTAACAAAAATGCCGCAAAATACTGCGGCATGGCCGAGCGCCGCAACATCATCCTCACGCTTGTCATCGCAGGCGCGCTGGCCGGTCTTGGCGGCTCGCTGCTGTATCAGACGGGCTACGAGCAGTGGCAGTGTACGCACTCTTCCGTGCCCAACATGGGCTTCAACGGCATTGCGGCCACCTTCCTCGGCGGCCTGAACCCGATCGGCACGATCTTCTCTTCCTTCTTCATTCAGCACATCACCGCAGGCGGCGCATATGTGGACAAAACCATGTACTGCTCCCAGATCTCCGATCTGATCTCCTCCCTGATCATCTACTTGTGCGGCTTTGTTCTGTTCTTAAAGTATGCCATGAACAACGCCATCGTCAAGCGTGAAGAACGGCAGCGGCACGCCGAGCTGGCCGCGCAAATGGCGTCTACCGATGATGCAGGCGCCGGGAAAGGAGGCGAGGCGCAATGACACTGCTTCTGCAATACACCCTGATTTTTGCCTCCGTTCTGATTCTGGTGGCTTTGGGCGGCTGCTTTGCGGAGCACTCCGGCGTGATCAACCTCGGTCTTGAGGGCATCATGGTGCTCGGCGCGCTCGGCGGCGCACTCGTAATGAAATATCTCCCGGCCGGCACTTCCCCGTTTGTAATGATTTTGCTGACGCTGCTCGGCAGCATTGTGCTGGGCGTGCTCTTTTCCTCCCTGCTGGCCGTGGCATGCATTAACTTCAAAGCGGATCAGACCATTGTCGGTACGGCGCTGAACATGCTTGGCGTCGCCGCCGCGACGGTTATTGTCAAGGCGATCAACACCGCCGCCAACCCGGACGATGTCTCCTCCACCATTCAATACGCGAGCGCAAAGAAGGCCTTCCTCGTCAATATCGGCGGATTCGAGTTTAACTGGTTCATGCTGGTTGCCATCATTGCGCTGATCATCGCCTATATTACGCTGTACAAGACCAAATTCGGTCTGCGGCTGATGGCCTGCGGCGAGCATCCGCAGGCGGCGGATTCCGTCGGCATTAACGTTTACAAAATGCGGTGGGCCGGCGTGCTGATCTCCGGAATCCTCGGCGGCCTGGGCGGCATTTGCTACATTCTCGCAGGTGTCTCCGAATGGAAGTTTGAAAATGGCGTAGCCGGCTTTGGCTTCCTCGCGCTGGCCGTCATGATCTTCGGCCAGTGGAAGCCTACCCGCATTGCGCTGGCAGCACTGCTGTTTGGTCTGTTCCGCGCACTGTCAAACGTTTACTTCGGCTTTGGTTTCCTCGTGAACCTGCATATCCCCGGCTCCGTTTACAACATGCTCCCGTACATTATCTCCCTGATCGTGCTGGCGTTCACCTCCAAGAAATCCAGAGCACCGAAAGCAGAGGGTATCCCCTACGACAAGGGCAGCCGATAGCGTCAGAACGGACTCGTTCCGTTCTGACGCTGCGCAAGCGCACCGTCGTCACATCCACTCCTCCGTTCTTCCTTTCCCGTCCGCAGGTCAAGCCTGCGTCCGGGGGTACGGGCTCGTTCCGTTCTGACGCTGCGCAAGCGCACCGTCGTCACATCCACTCCTCCGTTCTTCCTTTCCCGTCCGCAGGTCAAGCCTGCGTCCGGGGGTACGGGCTCGTTCCGTTCTGACGCTGCGCAAGCGCACCGTCGTCACATCCACTCCTCCGTT
>JABLYK010000023.1 GCA_018265835.1 Oscillospiraceae bacterium
CCCCACTTGTTAGATAGTATATCATACTGTCTAACAAATGGGGTGCAATTCATACGTAGTACGAGGAATTTTATCGTCTCTGACTCGGAAACGCGCATATTCAGCAATCAAACGTACACAGCTCGGTGCTGGAGCGCGCCTTTTCTCCGCAGGTGCTCGCAATAATATATCTCGGTCTGCCCTTGATCTCGTCATACATGCGGGCAATGTAGTAGCCGATAATTCCAAGGCTGATCATAATGATGCTGCTGGAGAAAAGCAGAATGAGAATGACGGTTGTGAACCCCGCAAGCGCCCTTCCTGTGAACTTCTGTACCAGCGCAATGCACCCAAACACACAGGAAATCACAAACATCACTGCGCCCAGAATGGTCACGATCTGCATGGGAACCGCAGAGAAGGACGAGATGTTGCTGATGGCATATTTCACGAGCGATTTGGTTGACCATTTGGACACGCCGGCCTCCCGCTCCTGAACGTCAAACGAAACGGACGCCGTTTTGAACCCGATCCAAGAAGATAGCGCCCGGAAGAATGCGTTGCGCTCGTGCATGTGAATCAACACATCCACCGCTTTGCGGTCGAGCAGCTTGAAATCCGATGCGCTGGACATATCAAAGCCTGTCGCAGCGCTGATCAGGGCATAAAAGCGCCGTGCCGCCCATGCATGGAACGCGCTTTCCGCTCCTCTGCTGCGCTTTTGCCCTTCGATCACCTCATAGCCCTGCTGCCAAAGCTGGTACATCTCCAGGATTTTTTCCGGCGGATGCTGCAGGTCGCAGTCCATCACAACGCAGCAATCGCCGCTGGATTCGGTCAGTCCGGCCATGATGGCGGCCTCTTTTCCAAAGTTGCGGGAAAAATGCACGCCGCGCACATTTTCGTTGCGTTCGGAGACGGAGACGATTTCGTTCCATGTGTCGTCCAAAGAGCCGTCGTCCACAAAAATAATTTCATACGGAATATTTGCGTCACGCAGCGTATGACCAATGACAGCCGCCGCTTTTTCGACCATCTGCTCCTCGTTGTAGGCAGGAAGAATTATGGAAAGCATCATTCATTTCCTCCCTCTTCAATCGTGATATATTCAATGGTCGTATTATCCGGAATCTGATGGTAAAGCCGATAATATTGTTCATGAAATTCGCCAAACGGAATGAAATACCACGAATATGTCTCGTCTGGTAGCTGTGACAAGTAAATGGTATCTGTATTTTCCGCCGTTGTATTCCTTAGATTTTGATGGTGCGTCGAAGTATTGTTGGCATAACCGACTAAGAGTATTGATAAGGATAAGACCGTTCCAAGATGGATGATAGAAACTGAAATTTTCTTAAAATGAGATCGTTGTTTGCATGCCCACAGTAACAAAGTCAATGCCCAATAGATAATTGTAGCTATCGGATGTAGCGCCGCAGTAAGTCCACTGCACAAAATAAAAATTCTTTCTCGTTCGCTGAGCTGCGGTAAAGTACAGGAGATCATTAGGATATCAATCAAATACATGCTAAACATGCATCGAAAGCCCCAGATAGCAGAAACCAGAAGCATAACCTGCGATCCTATGCCAACAAATAATAGCGATAAAAGAATCCGCTTGCCGGGATACTTTCTCAAAATAAATGTTCGTATTATTTGAACAGAGAACAGCAGCAGAACAATTGTAATCACAATTGCTTTTTCCAGTTCGGGAATACTACGTACAAAAAGTAATAATATCGGCATTGATATCTGTAAAATTCTTTTATATGTGCATTTTGTTGTGTAGACCGTTAGCTCAAGCATGGTCGAGCATAAAGATATCATCAGAATAAAAGGAAAAGCAACTTCAGAAAATGAATTTTGATATACAAGCGTCCATAAATTATCGATCAGAGGTGGCTTGATTTCATGTTGTGCGTCAATTCGCACAAAGTTTCCCGGTGCTAATATCAAACACGCTAAACCAATGATGGCCAGAGCATAGGCGATTCGATTCTGATGGGAAATGGTTCGCTTCTGAACGATATCAATTGCAAACATCAAGGTGATGACGCCTACAAACATGAGCGCAAACTGTTCTACACTGGAACCAGCAAGAAAGCATAGAATCCAATATAGAAAAACATATTTTCGAGGAATCAACCGGACTCTGGAATACTGAAACAATAGGAGCGCCAACAGAAAAATAATTGCAGGAAAAAGGTAATTCATCATTCCTGTAATCCAAAAAACCGTTTCTCTCAAACACATAACGTCCAAACATGTAAATAAAACGATACCTCGGAGAAAACACATCCGCTCATTTGATTTATCATAATGTTGTCCTGTAATCCACTGAACATTTTTCGTTAATAACCATATGAAAAAAATAATAAAAAGCGGATTTAAAATGATATACAAATATCGGTCAAAAAACAGGAGAGCAGAATCCAAAACATTTATCCAAAGCCGCCCATTTCCAGTATGATAATAACTCCAAACATTTTTTAGAATTCCATCATGTGCAAATGAACCATACATAAAATCGTCACCGTTCATGAAAACGAAAATATGGATTCCATATAGAAAAAAAAGATATACCAATACTTTCAGCCAAAACGCGCGTTTGTTCTTGCCATCATCAAGAATCGTTTTCTCCATAGTTTTTCCCCCGACTGTTTATATCTTTTCTCAACGTTTTTACAAAAAACGCCTCTCAATTGACATGCACAATATATCTCAACTGAAATATATTGTCAAGTTCAATGTAACTCTACTAATTATCTCAACTGAGGGATAAACTATCCTCAAAGGAGGCGAGGGCTTTGGATACGATTGAACGAATCCGGCAGCAAATGGAGCTGCGCGGGTGGTCAGAATACCGTCTGGCGAAGGAATCCGGCCTCTCGCAGTCCACGATTGCGAACGTCTTCCGCCGCAGCACCCTGCCGTCCATCCCGACGCTGGAGCGTATTTGCAAAGCGTTCGGCATTACGCTGAGTCAATTTTTCGCCGATGAAGCGCAGGCCGAATCCGACGAAATGCAGGAAGTTTTCCTGCGCGACTGGTACGCGCTCGCGCCCACGCAAAGGGACTTAATTCACGCCCTGATGCGGGAGCTTCAAAAATAGCAAACAGCAACCGGCAGCTTTCTGGGAAGCTGCCGGTTCGCTGTTGTGCAAAATTCTTTCTTTTTTTACATTGTGATTGACAGTTCCCGGCATCTATGTCACAATCAAATCAACCAAGCCTTCATAAAATGAGAGAAAACAGGGAGAAATGCATATGGAGAAAACAGAGAAAAAGGTCCGAACCGTCAATCTCAAAAAAATCATCGCACCGGTGGCGATCGTGCTCGTCGTGCTCATCGTCCTGCTCAACTGCATCACGGTGGTGCAGGCCGGTCATACCGGCGTCGTCGTCACGCTCGGCAAAGTCAAGGACGAAGTCCTGCAGGAAGGCATTCACGTCAAGCTTCCCTTCGTGCAGAAGGTCGTGATGATCGACAACCGCATCCAAAAGCTCGAAGTCGAGACCGAAGCATTTTCCAAAGACCTGCAGAGCGTCAACACGGTGCTTGCAATCAACTACCGCGTCGATACCGCAAAAAGCTACAGCATTTATAAAAACGTCGGCGCAAACTATGAATCGGTCTTGGTGACCCCCGCCGTCAACGAGGTTCTGAAGGCGATCACCGCTATCTATACGGCGGAAGAAAGCGTGACCAACCGGAGCCTGATTTCGGAAGGGCTGGTCACCGGGCTGAACGAAAAGCTCAACGGCAGCGGCCTTTACATCACTGACGTGAATATCATCGACTTCGACTTCTCGGATGCGTTCATCACCGCCATTGAAGAAAAGCAGGTCGCGCAGCAGCAGCTTCTGAAAGCGGAGACCGAAAAGCAGACCGCCATCACGAACGCGGAAGCGGCAGCAGAAGCCACGAAGATCAAAGCGGAAGCGGAGGCCGAGGCCAACAGATCCATCAGCGAGTCCCTCACCGATCAGATCATTGAAAACAAAAAGGTCGAAAAGTGGAACGGCGAGATGCCCAAAGTCACCGGAAGCAGCGGCACGTTTGTCGATTTCGCGGGGATCAACTGACCGCACAGAATACCGGAAAAGCTGTAATTCCCATCTCATTAAAAGTTCGGTGCAGCGCCTGACGGCGCTGCACCGAACTTTTAATCCGTATTTCTTCAATGGATATCTTTCCTGGTATATTTCCAATAAGCAATCGCAATGCCAGCAGCACTTAAGCCCATACCGATAGCAACCCGGGCAGCATCCAGACTGCCATTTGTTACAATATCGGCTCCCTCGCAGTAACCAAACGGCGTTATGTACTTCAAAAACTCTGCCACCTCAGCAATATTGGCGATCAGGTTCAAAAAGTACATCATTGCTGCAATCCCAAGACCAACACCGGCACTGTTTTTGCAAAGGAAGGCCGAGATTCCGAAACAGATGCCCGCCAGCTCAATCTGAAGCAGATAATACGCGACATGCATCAGGCTGATTTCTTTCCACGGAATCTCCTCTCCAATGGCAGCAACAGAACCGACGGAAAGCGCATAAATGATCAGGTTCATCGCAGTAATCTGAATCAGTACCGCGATCAGCTTTTCTGTAACAATTCTCCGGCGGCTGACAGGATGCGTCAGCAGGAATTCTGCCGTTCTGTCCTTTTCCTCTTTGCTGAGACTCCCGGCTGCACAAAGCGCCGCATAAAACGCACCGCCGAGCCCCAAAACATTGCCGCACTCCACTGCGTAAAACCCGATGAGCGTTCCGAAGTTCAAACGATCCATGCCAAACGCCGCTGTAAAGGAACCCATAGAGGCAAACACATCGCTGATGCCGTCCATCTGTCCTTTCATTTCCGGGAACAGAAAAATACAGATTACAAGCAGAAAGCCAATGGAAGCCGTCCATATCAGAAGCGAAGTTTTACCCTGCTTCAGTTCGTGTTTCACAAGCGTCATTCCGTTTCCCCGTCCTTTTCATAATAATGCAGGAATATTTCCTCGAGATCCGGCTCTGTAACCGTAAGATCAGAAACCCGGCCGTAAGAAAGCGTGCGAAGCAAATTGCTCATATCTCCACTGTAAAGGAAACTGACCGAATCTGCCGCGTCCTTTCTGTCGCGAACGCCGCCGAGGCTTTTCAAATCAACACTGCCATGTACGGTTACACGCTTTGCACTTGTTTTGGACAGTGCATCCACGCTGTCGCAGGCAATGATTTTACCGTCACGGATGATCGCCGCACGGGTACAGTTGCGCTGGATCTCCGAAAGAACATGACTGGACAGGAAAACGGTCGCCCCGTCCTTGTTCCGTTCTTTCAGAATATCAAAAAGCGCCCTCTGCATCAGCGGATCCAACCCACTGCTCGGCTCATCGAGTACCAGCAGCTCCGGTCTGTGCTGCAGGGCGCAAACAATCGCCACTTTTTTTCGATTTCCAAAAGACAGCTTGTCCACTTTCTGGGACACATCAAGCTGTAAACGGTCACAGAGCATTTTCGCTTCACCTATGCAATCCCTTTGGCGCAGATCGGCAGACAGCTTCAACACATCCTTCACTTTCATACCGGAATAAAACAATGCTTCAGACGGAAGATAGCCAATCTTTTGCAGGATCGCATTCTTATCCCTTGCTATATCGAAGCCCAACACCTGCGCAGTGCCGCTTGTGGGTGTCATCAATCCAAGCAGGATTCGGATCGTGGTCGATTTACCGGCCCCATTCGGTCCGATAAAGCCGAAAAACTCGCCCGCTTGCACTGTCAGATCAAGGTCCACGATGCCCCTGGTCTTGCCGTAGTATTTTGTAAGTCCTGCCGTCTTAATGGCTTCCATATATCGTCATTCCTTTCGCAGATAGATGCTCTTCCAAAAATTCATCAGCTTTGTAAAGTCCTTCTCCATCTGTTCGGCATCTACATTTCCTCGCTGCACCATTTCCCAAAGATATCCTTCGGCTGCCCAGTACATTTCACGGTACATCATCGGGATATCCAGTCCGGGAATAAACTGCGCCGGATCCAGATTCACCCGTGTCTGATCTGCTTTTAAGTTAAAGTATTTATGATAGCTCTCCTGAATGGCGGCGCTAAGCTCCGGGTCTGTTTCATAAAAAGCCTTGATCGTAAAGTTCCCCATATCCGGATACCGGCGAATCAGCTCCATCTTCGCCCGCATTCCGCGTTCCATGCTTTCAAACAGCTCTTTTTGACCATAGCAGCCGTACTGCGTCAAAAACGCAATCGTTGTTTCCGCGCACTTGTCCCACAGAAACAGATACAGCTCTTTTTTGTTGTGGAAGTAATGAAACAGCAAAGACTTGCTAATGCCCGCCGCATCTGCAATTTCGCTCATTGGACTGTTTTTATAAGTATTCTGTGAAAACACCCGGTAACCTGCGTTAATAATCGTCTGTTGCTTTTCTTCCGGTAGGGAAAAGAATTTTCTGTTCATACTGATTCCTCCGTGAACCGAATCGGTCAATTATAATTATACGCGATTGACCGTTTTTGAGAAGACTCCATTGTACGCAAACGAAGCGCGTGTTGATTCAAAATCTCATATGGAGAAACTGCAGCCGGCGGCTTCGCGTTGAAGCCGCCGGCTGCTCTATCCTTTTTTATTTCGCATGGATGTTGATAAACTCCGCTTTGAGCTTGGAGTACATGATCTTCTGGCTGCTGTACAGTCCGGAGTAGCCGGAGAGCATGTACGCGATGCCGCAGGCGAGCGCAAAATAAATCAGCTCTGTCGAGCCGAACAGCTCCACACTCAGCACAATGGATGCAATCGGGCAGTTCACCGCGCCGCAGAATACGCACACAAGGCCAAGCGCCGCGGCGAAGCCCGCCGGGATGCCCAGCAGCGGGCCGAGCACACAGCCGAGCGTTGCCCCAATGAAGAACGTCGGCACAACCTCGCCGCCCTTGAACCCGCAGCCGATGGTGATTGCCGTGAACACAAGCTTCCAGAAAAATGCGGTGGGTGCAGCCGAGCCGCGCTCCAGCGCGCGCTGGATCACGTCCATGCCCGCACCGTTGTAGTCCCCGGTGCCCACGAGCAGCGTGAGCGCCACAACGGCGGCGCCGCCCAACGCAATGCGCAGATAGCCGTTCGGAATCTTCTTTGCGAGAAAATGCTCCGTCGAATGCATGGTCACGCAGAACACAATGCTCATCACCGAGCAGGCAATCGCAAGCACGGCGACCTTCAGCAACATCTCGGTATAAACCGGCTCCACAACGATGGAAAACCGCGTTGGCGCGATGCCGAAGGCGATGGAGATGCCATACGCCACCAGCGACGCCACGATGCACGGCACGAGCGCGGAGTAGTAGATCACGCCGACGCTGATGACCTCCAGCGCGAAGAGCGTGGCCGTCAGCGGCGTGCCGAACAGCGCCGCGAACACGGCGCTCATGCCGCAGAGCGTGGCAAGGCGCATGTCCTTCTCGTCCAGCCGGAACAGCCGCCCGATGTAGCAGCCAAGGCTGCCGCCAATCTGGAGCGCGGCGCCCTCGCGTCCGGCGCTGCCGCCGAAGAGGTGCGTTACAACCGTGCCCAGATAGATGCACGGCACGAGCAGCAGCGGCACCTTGTCGCCAAAATGGATGGAGTCGATGATCGCGTTCGTGTTTTCGTTCTCCATCCGCGCCATGTGGTAGATGCCGGCAATGAACAGGCCGCCCACCGGCAGCAGCCACAGCAGCCAGGGATACGCCGCGCGCATCCCCGCCGCCCACGTGACGCTCAGGTGGAACAGGGAGCCGACCACGCCGCCGATCCCGCCGGTCACCCCGGCGATGATGAGCCACTTGACAAAGGTCTGGGCAAATTGCAGGATGGTCTTTGCTTCTTGTTTCAGGTCGTCCACGGCGGTTCGATTCCTCCCGGCGAGATTTGCGCACGCGCGCTTTTTCATTATATAACACATTTCGCCCGATTTCTACCCGGCGTGCGCGCCTTTTTTTCGCCCGCCGGGCTTGATTTTTCGCCGCGAATTCGGTATAATCAAAAATCACGGGGCACGCCCCGCCGATCTGGAGAAGTATCGAAGTGGTCGTAACGAGAACGACTCGAAATCGTTTTGTCGGTGATGAGCCGGCACGTGGGTTCGAATCCCACCTTCTCCGCCACGTCGGAGCAAGCTTTCTATCGCTTGCTCCGACTTTTTTCAAAAGTCAGAGCGCGCTCATGCCGCTGCTCCTCCGCTCCAAATCGAACCCGCTGCGCTGGGCTTCGATTTGGTTTTAGGGGTGGATGTCCGATACCGATACCGATATCTATAGCATCGCTATTACAAAAAAGTGATCCCGCAATCGCTTGAGATTGCGGGATTTTCTTTATCGCCAGACCTTGAAGGCGCGGAGCAGCCCTCAAGTATGACCCGGTAAATGTTACGTGTGCTATTGACAGTCCGATTAAAGTCAGTTATAATTTAGTAAATCGTAAATCACTAATGTTTTTGGAGGCGCGCTGATGTTTATAGGCAGACAGCAGGAATTGAATACATTGAACAAGCTATACAATTCCGGAAAGTTTGAATTTGCGGTTATTTACGGTCGCCGTCGGGTGGGAAAAACCGCCCTCATCAGCGAGTTTACAAAAGATAAAGCTACCATTTTCTTTACCGGCGTGGAAACCAACGCAAGGCAAAATTTGGATAACTTTTCGAGATGCATTCTGGAATATAACGCGGGGATCGCTGTCGATTCATCCTTTGCATCCTTTCAATCGGCGCTAGAATATGTCTTTGAACTGTCAAAAACGAAAAGAACCGTGCTTGTCATGGATGAATACCCCTATGTTGCCCGTGCATCCAAGAGTCTCGCTTCTACGCTACAGCTTTTGATTGATAAAAACAAGGACAGTTCTAAGCTGTTCCTGATTCTTTGCGGTTCTTCCATGTCATATATGGAGGATCATGTTTTGGCGTATAAAGCACCGCTTTATGGGAGAAGAACGGCACAGCTTAAAATCAATCCGTTCGATTTTTTTGAAGCCTGCCGCTATTTTACAAGGTTTTCGGACATCGACAAGGCGCTGGCATACGGGATTGTCGGCGGAACGCCGCAGTATTTGATGCAGATGGATGACCGTCTTTCCATTGAGGAAAACATCAAAAATACGCACTTGAATCCTACTTCCTCCATCTTTGAGGAGCCAAACAATCTTTTAAAGCAGGAAGTGCGTGAACCGGCAATTTACAATGCGGTGATTACGGCGATTGCTACCGGCTGCTCTAAAATGAACGAGATTTCCAATAAGATTGACGAAGATACCAGCGTATGTGCAACCTACATGAAAAACCTGATTGCACTGGGCATCGTAAAAAAAGAATCGCCCTACGGCGAAAAATCGAGCCGCAAGACGATTTATTCTATTGAAGATCATATGTTCCGTTTTTGGTATCGCTTTGTGCCGGAGAATACCTCGATCATTTCCCGTGGAGCAACCGATCTCGCATACGAGCGCATCGCTCCTGATATTCCTTCCTATATGGGTGGCGTGTTTGAGGAAATCTGCAAGCAATACCTTTGGAAGCTGCTGCTTGACGGCAAATGTGCTGTGAATTTCAGCGACCTCGGCCGCTGGTGGGGTACGAATCCTAAGACGAAAACACAAGAGGAAATTGATATTATGGGTGCGGATAAGGACTCCGCCCTGTTTGCTGAGTGCAAATGGACGAATGAAAAGGTTGACCTTGATGTTCTGGAAACCCTTGTCGAGCGCGGCAATCTGTTTAACTATAAGAAAAAGCATTTCTATCTCTTTGCCAAAACAGGATTCACAAAGGGCTGTATGGATAAGGCAAGTGAGATGGGGAATGTAACGCTTGTCGTCTATCATGAGATGCTGAAGGGATGACCTTTATTCTTGCATGGAGTCCGCAAGTTGCTACGACACTCGCTTTTTTTGCAATGCACCCGAAAAGACTCCGCCACGTCGCCGCAAGCTGCATATCGCTTGTGGCGACTTTTTTACATTCTTTCACAGCCATTTAAAGCCGTCACGAGCGCATTTCGTGACGGCTTCTTTGCGTTTCTATAGGGTTGAGAGGTCTTCATGAAAAAGGAATCTTTCATTTTTAAAGGTGCTCCCCTTCGCGGGCAGCACCTCATTTTTTATTTTCGCAGTCCTTTTGCAAGCGCAATTAGATTATCAAGTTGTTCGCTAGTGAGTGATTTGGCAATATCCAAAAGTTCATTCGCTTTCGTAGGATTGGTTGACTTGGTATCAAAGAAGTCCCTTGGTTCTATGCCAAGGTAATCGCAGATATAAAAGAAAGCCATCATTGAGGGCAGATTCACTCCGTTCTCAATGTTGTTGATATAACTGGCGCTTTGACCAATCGACAGACTCATGTCTCGCGCTGAAACACCTTTATTCATGCGAAGCTCAGTAAGCCTTTTGGCGAAATCTTCTTTTTCCATAGCCCCACCACCTTCGTGCGTATAATTGTACTATATACATTCTGCAATTATGTCCAGTTAATTCATCAATATTTGTTGACGCGTCTAGTTCAATTAGTTAAAATAGAAATAACTATACATTTTGATTAGATGTGATATTGTGAGAGAGAAGACTTGCTGCTTTACCGGACATAGAAAAATACCGCCTGAGAATTTTGAAGAAATCTCACGGCGGCTTGAAACTACGCTGATTCAGTTGATTGAAAAAGGCTATCAATATTTTGGCGCAGGCGGCGCATTAGGCTTTGACACGCTTGCAGCGCAAACGGTATTAAAACTCAAAACGGTATATCCATATATTAAATTGATTCTTGTATTACCGTGTGAAGGTCAGGCGGAGCATTGGAAAAAAGAAGATACCATAATATATGAAGATATGAAAGCAAAGGCGGACAAAGTGGTTTATACTTCAAAAGCCTATTTCCGAGGATGTATGTACAAGCGAAACCGTCATCTTGTTGACAATAGCAGCTGTTGTATCTGCTATTTGACGAAAGAAACGGGCGGAACAGCATATACCGTTCATTACGCAAAAGAAAAAATGCTGACCATCTATAATGTGGCAAACGCGTAAAATACGATTTGTGTCTCATCGGAAGTGAAAACTCCTTACTTTTTCATGCAGCTGAACCACGTCGCCGCGAACGTTCGATCGTTCGCGGCGACTTTTTGATTGGTTCAGTCCCACGCAGCCGATTTTAGTTTACATAATCTATCTCCCCAACATGTTTTGCGCCCTGGCCGCATAGGCTGTACCACTCTGACGCAGGAGGGATCGCCATGGCATATGAGGACAAAAAAAATCCGACGGTGCACCGGCCGCACTCGGTGATTCTGGAGGAGCGCACGAAGCTGACGGTGACGGGCGTGGACGAGGTGCTGAGCTTTGACGAGAGCGAGGTCACGATGCGCACGTCGCGCGGGAGCCTGATCGTGCGCGGCAGCGAGCTGCACGTCGGCAAGCTCGCCATCGACACGGGCGAGCTGGGCATCGACGGGACGGTGTCCGAGCTGCTCTACGAGGAGGAACAGCAGCGCGGTGAGGGCTTCTGGGCCCGGCTGTTCGGCTGATGGAGCTGCCGGTCTCGCAGCAGATGCTGCAGCTTCTGGCGGCGTTTGCGCTCGGCGCGGCGCTCGGACTGCTGTTCGACGCGTTCCGGGTGCTGCGCCGCCGGGCGCGCGCCGCGTGGACGCGTGCGCTGCTGGACGTGCTCTACAGCGCGGCGGCGCTGTTCGCGCTGTTCACGTTCGGCATGGTGAGCGGCGCGGGGCAGGTGCGGCTGTTCATGCTCGCCGCCGTGGCCGCCGGCTGCGCGTGTTACGGCGCGTTCGCAAGCGCGGCGGCGCTGCGCGCGCTGGAGGCCGTCGCCGCCCGGCTTGCCAAAGCTGCCCGGTTTTTGGGGCGTCCGTTCGTGTTTTTCCTGAAAAAGCAGAAAAAATTTTTGAATTTCGCAAAAAAACACTTCCAAAATGCCGCAAAGTGTTTTAGAATAAACTGTATACGTACAAGCAAACGCGCAAAAACGCACCCGGAACCCGAGGGGAGACGCACGGACGATGAAATTCAAGAAGGCAGGCATCATTACCAAGATCGTCATTGCAGCGCTGCTGGTATACGCGGTGGTGAGTCTGGTGACCGTCCGGTCCAAGACCGCAGCGCTCAACGCGCAGACGCAGCAGCTTCAGCAGCAGGTCACGGACATGACACAGTCCAACGCCGAGCTGGAGTACAAAATCGAGCACAGCGAGGACGCCGACACCATCGAAGAGATCGCGCGCGATAAGCTCGGTCTCGTCAAGCCCGGCGAAAAGATCTTTTACGATATGAGTAACTAAACAGAGGGAGCAACGGCTTTTATGCAGCTTGAAGTGGGAGCAATTCTGGACGGTACCGTGACCGGTATCACAAAATTTGGCGCATTCGTCAGTCTGGCAGAGGGGAAAAGCGGCCTGGTTCACATTTCCGAGGTCGCCAACACGTTCGTGACGGACGTGAACGATTATCTGAAGGTCGGCCAAGCCGTCAAGGTGCGGGTGCTGGCCATCACGCCGGACGGGAAGATCAATTTGTCGATCAAGCGCGCCGTGGAAGCGCCCCCGCAGCAGCATTCGGAGCGCCGCGCGCCCCGGCCGCAGCGCAGTGCGCAGTCGCCGCGCCAGAACACGCAGCACGGTCAGGTGCATGGCCCCACGAATGACGCGAGCTTTGAGGACCGCCTGAAGCAGTTCATGCAGGAGTCGGACAGCCGCATCGCCGGCAACCGTCTGTACAGCGACCGCAACCGTGGCCGCCGCCGCGGAAAATAAATCAAATCGCCAAACCCGCTCCGCACGCGCATGTGCCGGGGCGGGTTTTGTCCGGTGCGCCGATTTGTAAAGAATCTGCAAAGAAATGGCCGTGCGGTTGCGCACCGGCTAAAATTCGGCTATAATTGATAAAATGTCCGGTTCGCCAGGCGACCGGGCAGATTGGGATGCAAGTATCCCCCAGTGGGACGAAAATAGGAGGGATCGACATGGTTTGCCGCCAGTGCGGGGCGCAGATGCCGGACGGAGCACGGATCTGTCCGGAGTGCGGTGCACCGCAGCTGAAGCCGCTCGCACCGGAGCGCCGGCGCAGACTGCGCTGGATCTTGATTGTGGCCGCGGCGCTGGTGGTGATCGCCGGCGCGGTGTTCGGCTTCCTCGCGGTTGAGGATCGGGACGCCAACGCCGCCGTGAAGGAGGCCATCTGCGACTTCCGCTTCAACGATGCGGAGGTCTACGCCAGGGACGTGCGGCTGTTCCGCGCCAGGGACGAAGCCATGCGGCAGGAAATCATCCGCGCGGGCAAGCTGCTCGACGCGAAGCAGTACGTCCACGCGATCAGCACGGTGGCGGAGCTGCGCGCGCAATACGACGCGGAGACGCTCTCCCCGTTTCGCGGCGTGCTGGACAAGATCGAGGCCACGGCGGAGCCGGTGCTCTATCACGATGCGCAGAACGCTTATAACCGCGGCGACTATCAGACTGCGTTCGGTGGGTTCGACGTGCTCGCCCAGCGCGGCTATGCCGACTGCGGCGACTGGCTGTTTCTGACGCAGGCGCACCTGTGCGAAGACCTCACGAAGCTCGCTAAGGAGGCTGGGCTCACCGAAGACGAGGCGGCGCAAAAGCTCCTCTCGCTCATCGGCTTTGCCGATACGAACAAGCTCCTCATGCGCGTGGACAGCTACGCCATGCCCTACTTCACCGGACGCTGGACGTGCGGGGACGGCGACCTGACCGTGACGGCGCGGAAGGTCACGTGCACGTTGCCGGGCATCACGGAAGAGGATGCGTGCGCCCTGCGCGGCGGCGCGGTCTACGTCGGCGAGACGGCGGCGGAGTCCGTCGCATTTTATACCTTTTCCATTCTCAACGCGCGCACCATGATTGCCGACAGCACAGCGGACGGGCGCGTGTACACGATGCAGCGGGAGGGCTGACGATGCGCGCAGAAAAGCAGGATGCGCCGGTGCTGAGCCGGTGGATGAAGGTGCTGCTGGGCGTGAGTCTGGCGGTGCTGCTGGCTGCGGCGGCGGTGATCGGCGTGGCGATGCACGACCGCGCGGCGTACCCGCGCGTGCTGGAGCAGGTGTGCGCACTCGACGCGGACGCAGCGGAGCGCACGCTTCAGGGCGTGATCTTCTTCCACGATGCAAACGAGCCGGATTACGCCCGGCTGACCGGGCTTGCGCAGCAGACCGGGGCCGATGCCTATGCCGTGCTCCGCGCGCTGGAGGACGAGCCGTTCCCTGCCGCGTTCGGCGACGCGTGCAGCGCGCTGGAGCGAGGCGCGCTCGACGCGCTGATGACGCAGGCGCGCACGGCCTACGACGCCGGGGACACGGACACCGCGCTGCGCGATTTTGAGCTGCTGTACGAGCGGGACTATGATGCGGTGTGCGCCGACTGGCTGCTGCTCGCCCGCGTGCGCAGCGGCGTCACGATGTCCGCGCTCGCAGCGCTGTATGACGAGACGCAGGACGCCGTGCTCGCCCGGCTGACGGCGCTGCTGCCGTTTGCCGACTGTCCGGCGGCGATTTTGTCGAACGCCGGCTGCGCCGAGGCGTTTCTCACCGGCCGGTGGACGAGCGCGGACGGCAAAAGCCTGACCCTCACACGCAGCGGCGCAGGATACCAGATGCAGACCGACCTGCTTGACGAAGCGGTGCCCGGCCGGTTTTTCCTGCGCGGCGGGGTGTATTCCGTCGGCGCGGACGAGGCGAGCGCCCAGCCGCTGCTGCGCTTCGAGATCGTGGACGCGAATACCCTGCGCGTCTCGCGCGTGTCGGACGGGCGCGAAACCACACTCACAAGATCCTAAACAAAAAGGATGGCCAACATGGCCGTCCTTTTTTTGTTCTTGACAGGTACACACCCGGTTCCGCACCGCGCTGCAATATTGCCCTCATCAGTCGCCTCCGGCGACAGCTTCCCCCAGAGGAGGAAGGTGTCACGCGTAGCGTGCCGGATGAGGTGCGCGCGTCATGCTCCCTCATCCGTCAGACTGCTCATCTTCCGGAAGCTGCGCGCCACCAGCGTGACGGAGAGCAAAAACGCCAGCGCGTCGGCGATCGGCCCGGCGTACAGAACCCCCTCCAGCCCGAACGCCAGCGGCAGCGCAATCAGCAGCGGCAGCAGCAGAAAGCCCTGGCGCGACAGCGACAGGAAAACGCCGCGGCGCACATCGCCGATGCTCGTGAAATAGTTCATCGTCAGCGGCTGGATGCCGAACACGCACACCATCATCATGAAAACGCGCATATACCGCTCCGCAAAGTCGAAGTATGCCTCCGTGCCGCTGCCGAAGATGCTGACGATCTGCCGCGGAAACGTCTGAAACAACGCGAATGCCAGAATGCTGATGCACATTGCCGCCGCAGCCGCCCGGAGATACGCCGACTTGACCCGGTCATAGTTCCGCGCGCCCATGTTGAAGCTCCAGATGGGCTGGCAGCCCTGCGCAAGGCCGACGGAGAACGCGGTCAGGATCTGGTTCAGCTTCGCAATGACGCCGGACACCGCAAGCGGAATGTCGCTGCCGTAGACGGACATCGCGCCGTAATGCGTGAGCGTGTTGTTCATCACGATGTTCACCAGCATCATCACCATGTGGTTGAGCAGGTTGGTCATGCCGAGCTTCATGATCTGCCGGACATAGCGCGACCGCAGCCGCAGGGATGCCAGCCGGATCGGAAACGTGCGAAAGCGCGGGAAATAACACGCGCACATGGTGAAGGAGACGAACTGCCCGATCACCGTCGCGGCAGCCGCGCCGCGGATGCCCCACCCGAAGCGGAACAGAAACAGCCAGTCCAGAAACACGTTCAGCACCGCGCCGGAGATCGTGCACAGCATCGAATAGGTCGGACTGCGATCCGCGCGGATCAGCACGCTGCTGGCGCTGGTAAACAGCATGAACGGCAGCCCGATCCCCGTGACGCCGAGGTAGAGCTGCGCATAGGGCAGCGCGTTTTCCGTCGCACCGCACAGCAGCAGGATCGGCGTTTTGAACAGCAGCACCACCGCCGCCAGCGCCACGCCGAACAGCAGCATCAGCGTCAGCCCCGTGCCGACGTAGCCCTTTGCCTCTTCCTCCTGCTTCGCGCCGAGACAGATGTTGAAATTTGCCGCGGTGCCCGCGCCCGCCATCAGCGCAAGCCCGATCGTGAGCGACACGACGGGGAACGCGACGTTCGTGGCCGCGTTGCCGAGCATTCCCACCACATGGCCGATGAAAATCTGATCGGTGATGTTGTACGCTGCGTTCACCAGCATCGCAACGATGGAGGGAATCGCAAACCGGCAGATCAGCCCGCCGAGCGGCGCGCTGCCAAGGACATTGCCGTCCGCCCTCTTTGCGTTATCCTGCATGTGTCTCACTCCATTCCGTCAGATTCTGTTCCATTTGCCGCAGCACATCCTGCGCAGTCCTCAGCGCCGCCGGGTCGATCCCCTTCACCAGCAGCCGGTTGAAGCGCGTCAGCTCGTCATGCACGTAGACGGCCAGCTCATCCGCCAGCTCGGTCGGATACAGCCGGTTCTGCCGGCGGTCGTTTGGATCCTGCTCGCGGTACAGGTAGCCCTTTTCCTCCAGCGAGCGCACCGCGCGCGCCGTCGCCGCCTTGTCCACGCAGGCCATGGCCGTCAGCTCCTCCTGCGTGACGCCCTCGCGGTGCTGCAGCGCCATAAAAAAGGGCTGCTCCGCCACGGTCAGATCGTATTTCAGCAGCGCGCGCGCCAGATAGGCCTGGCTCTTCCGGGACACGCGCGCGATCATTCTTGCAAAATTGCCATGCATCCAAATCACCCGCACTCAGTATAACGCATATTAGTTGATGCGTCAACAATCCACTTTCGTGTGCGCTTTGCCGAAAAAAATCCGACATCCGGCGCCAAGCTTCTGTGTTTCCTACAAATCTTTGAAAAAAGCATCATTTTCGGTTGACATGCGGCAAAACTGCGGTAATATAATAAGCAAAACTGAATCGCTTAGATAGAGGCGCGGTATCCATCAGTACCCTCCGGCAAGGCCAGCCAGCCGCCGGAGCGCGAAAGGGGCCACCGCCGAAGCGTTGAAAAACGGCTGGTTTTTCGGCGCTGGGTCGGCAGAGAATATCTGCCGGACTGTCACAAGCTTTTGTGAAGCGCTATCAATGGCTATCCGGAACCGGCACGTTTGCCTGTACCCGTATTTTCCATGGACCGCTTGACAAAGCGGTTCATTTTTTTAGTATCCCCGCCGGTGGGGAGAAACAGCCGGAGCCCCCTATGGGGGGTAGAAAGGGACCCAAAATGAAGAGAATTTTGTCCGTGCTTCTGGCAATCGCAATGCTGCTGGCGCTGCCCGCCTGCAGCGACAAGGGCCAGCCGCAGGCCACCGACCCCGCCGGGAGCGGCGAGAACGCCTCCGCCACGGTCGAGCCGAACAAGCTTATCGTCGCCATGGAATGTGCCTACGCGCCCTACAACTGGACGCAGACGGACGATTCCAACGGCGCCGTGCCGATCAAGGACTCCTCGGACTACGCCTATGGCTACGACGTCATGATGGCCAAGTACATCTGCGAAAAGCTCGGCTGGGAGCTGGAGATCGTCAAGACCGACTGGGATTCCATCATCCCCGCCATCCAGTCCGGCACCGTGGACGTGGGCATCTGCGGCCAGTCCGTCACCAGTGACCGTCTGGAGCTGGTTGACTTCACCAGCCCCTACTACTACGCCACCATCGTCACCGTGACGAATGCCGACAGCCCGTATGCCAACGCCGCCTCCGTCGCCGACCTCGCGGGCGGCACCTGCACCAGCCAGCTCAACACCATCTGGTACAACAACTGCCTGCCCCAGATTTCCAACGCCAACATTCTGCCCGGTCAGGACACCGCGCCCGCGATGATCGTGGCGCTGACCTCCGGCGCTGTGGACTATATCGTCACCGACCAGCCGACCGGCCTTGCCGCCGTGGCAGCCAACCCCAGCCTGAAGCTGCTTGACTTCACCGGCACCAACGGCGCGTTCCAGGTCTCCGACGAGGACATCAACATCGGCATCTCCGTGCGCAAGGGCAACACCGAGCTGGTCGAAGCCATCAACAGCGTGCTGGCCAACCTCACCGAGGAAGACTTCACCAACTGGATGAACGAAGCCATCGCCGTGCAGCCGCTGAGCGAGTAATTTCTGATTTTCCCGTCCGGGGGAGGGGCTCCGCCTTCTCCCCCGTTTTTTTACTGATAAAGGAGCGATTGTTATGTGGGCAGCCATTCAGGCGCACATCACCGATCTGGTCGGGTCCTCCGTGGGTCAGATGACCTTCTGGGAGCGCATCCTGTTCCTGATCGGGAAATACGGCCCATCCTATCTGCGCGGCGCGGGCAACACCATGCTCATCGCCATCATCTCCACGGTGATCGGCTGCATCATTGGCTTTGCCGTCGGCATTGTGCAGACCATTCCGCTGTCCAAAAAGGACAACGTCTTCAAGCGCATCGTTGTGCGCTTCTTTCAGATTCTGCTGAACATCTACGTGGAAGTGTTCCGCGGCACGCCGATGATGATTCAGGCCGTGTTCATCTTCTACGGCGCGGCGGCGCTGTTCAATGTCCATATGGAGACGCTGCCCGCAGCGCTTTTGATCGTGTCGATCAACACCGGCGCCTACATGGCGGAGACGGTGCGCGGCGGCATCCTGTCCATTGACCCGGGCCAGACCGAGGGCGCGAAGGCCATCGGCATGACGCATGTGCAGACGATGCTGTATGTCATCCTGCCGCAGACGCTGCGCAACATCATGCCCCAGATCGGCAACAACCTCATCATCAACATCAAGGACACCTGCGTGCTGTCCGTCATCAGCGTGGTAGAGCTGTTCTTCGTGTTCCGCGGCGTCGCCGGCGCGATGTACACCTACTTTGAGGCCGCGACCATTACGATGCTCATCTATCTGGTGCTGACGTTCGTCTGCTCGCGCCTGCTGCGCTGGTGGGAGCGCCACATGGACGGCAGCGACAGCTACGACCTTGCCACCACGGACACGCTGGCGCACACGACCGGCATGGCCAACTACCCCGGTACCGGCAGCAACTTCGACGAACGGAATCTGGAGTTTCCGAAGGACGACGACCGCCGGAACCGCAACCAGGATCAGAGAGGAGAGTACTAAACCATGCAGGAAACCATTCTGGAAGTCCGTCACCTCTCCAAGTCCTTCGGCAGCCACGAGGTGCTGCGCGATATTGACTTTACCGTCGCCCCCGGCGACGTGACCAGCATCATCGGCGCGTCCGGCTCCGGCAAGAGCACGCTGCTGCGCTGCATCAACCTGCTGGAGACGCCGACCACCGGCGAGATTCTCTACCACGGCGAGGACGTCGTCTCCGGCAGCGTGAACGCCGCGTCCTACCGCGCCAAGGTGGGCATGGTGTTCCAGTCCTTCAACCTGTTCAGCAACATGACCGTGCTGGAAAACTGCATGATCGGCCAGCAGAAGGTGCTGAAACGCCCGCGCGAGGAAGCGCGCGCCTGCGCCATGAACTACCTCGAACGGGTCGGCATGGCGCCGTACATCAACGCCAAGCCCCGGCAGATCTCTGGTGGCCAGAAGCAGCGCGTGGCCATCGCGCGCGCCATGGCGATGGGGCCGGAGGTGCTGCTGTTTGACGAGCCGACCTCCGCGCTCGACCCCGAAATGGTCGGCGAGGTGCTGCGCGTCATGCGCGATCTCGCAAACGAGGGCATGACGATGCTCGTCGTGACGCACGAGATGGCGTTCGCCCGCGACGTCAGCAATCAGGTTGTTTATATGAATCAGGGCGTCATCTGCGAGCAGGGCACGCCGGCTGAAATTTTCGGCGCGCCGCAAAAGCAGGAGACGAAGGATTTCCTCTCCCGCTTCCGCAGCAACTGAGCCGTCGTTTCTTTTCCCTCCAGCCCCGGAATGCGGGAAACCTTCCGCTGGGCGTAACAGTCGCGCGTTTGTGTGAGCCTCGGATTCACAATTTATTCAACACCTGTCCGCTTTGGAGGAGTATACTGGTTTCAAAATCAAAACAGGAGGTTCTTCCAATGAAAAAGGTTCTGAAGGTTCTGGGCGTTGTGGCTGCCGTCGTTCTGGTCGTGCTGGGCGTGAAGAAGTTCTGCCCGTGCTGCAAGAAGTAAGCAACTGTAATCGCAAAAGAGCGCCTGCTAAAAGCAGGCGCTCTTTTGCGATTAGGCTTCTTCACCGTCCACATCTCCGGCGGACAAATACAGCTCTTCACATTGCTGCTGCGCTTCGATCAGAATCCGCAGCGCTCGTTCCGCCGCTCGGCACATGATGAGATACATTTCTTTGTAATCCGGGGATTTTGACACGTTCAATCACCTCTTGCGCATCATTTTAGGACATATAGTCCAATATGTCAATAGGACGATTTGTCCTGTGATATGGTGCATCTGGTGATGGAATATGCAAACACGAATCCGCGATATGCGGGAAGATGCCGATTTGACACAAAAGCAAGTGGCGGAATATCTGATGTGTGACCAGTCTCTCTATTCCAAGTACGAGCGCGGCGAGCGTGCCGTTCCGCTGGAGATCATGGTGAAGCTCGCGCAGTTTTATAAAACCAGCCTTGACTATCTCGTCGGCTTGACCAATGACCGCACGCAGCGCTGGAAGTAAACAGCCGCTCACGCAAAGAGCGCGCCCAAAGCCTTCCCCTTGAGGGGAAGGTGGCCGCCCGAAGGGCGGTCGGATGAGGTGTCCGGGTGCGTCCCCTCATCAGTCACCTTCGGTGACAGCTTCCCCCAGAGGGGGAAGCCTTGGGTGGGTGCGTTACGCACCCCGCATCTCCCGGACGCAGGCTTGACCTGCGGCCGGGTAAGGAAGAACGGAACGAGTCCGTTCTGACGCCGTGATTGGAGGCATTCGCATTGAACAAGGAACAGCTCCAGCGGACGTTCGCATGGTTCCTGGCAAAACCGGGACGGCTGACAGCGCTGAAGGCGGTCAACTATTTCTGCACCGGGTTCACATACGCGGCGTTCTGCGTCGTCGTGGCCGGACTCGCGCTCGCGCGCGAGCGGGTGGTGGTGCGTCTGGTGCTGACGTGCGGCGTCTCGTTCGTGCTGCTGAGTCTGGCGCGCCGGGCGCTGAACTTCCCGCGCCCCTACGAGGTGTACGGCCTGCCGCCGCTGCTGCACAAGGAGACGCAGGGCAAGTCGTTTCCGAGCCGGCACGTGTTTTCCATCTGCGTGATCGGCACGAGCCTGCTGTACATCCTGCCGCCGCTTGGCGCGGCGCTGCTCGTGCTGGGCGTGCTGCTGGCGATTGCGCGCGTCGTCTCCGGCGTGCACTTCATCCGTGACGTTGCGGCGGGCGCCGTCATCGGCGTGCTGTCCGCCGTCATTGGATTCTCTATTTAAAAATTAAGAAAAAGGCCTCGCAGAGTTTCGCCGCCCGGAAGCGGCGAAACTCTACGAGGTTTTTTGACAAGCTGACGCCCCGGATGATGCAAATCATCCGGGGCGTGTCCCATGATTCGATTCTAACGGAACGTACCGTCCGCATA
Source organism: Oscillospiraceae bacterium (assembly GCA_018265835.1). Lineage (GTDB taxonomy): Bacteria > Bacillota > Clostridia > Oscillospirales > Oscillospiraceae > CAG-103. The sequence continues at coordinate 21,534 of JABLYK010000023.1, forward strand.
TTGATAGACCGTACAGCCCAGCGCTTCGGCTTCCCCGGCGCTGTGCGTCACGAGCAGCACCGCCGCGTCGCCCGCCGCGTCCGCGACCGCCTGCATGACCGAACGGCGCAGCGCGTCGTCCATCGCCTTGAACGGCTCGTCGAGCAGCAGCAGGTCTGCACCGTAGGCCATGGCGCGCGCCAGGGCCACGCGCTGCTGCATCCCGCCGGAAAGCTCCGCCGGGTACTGCGCCGCCGCGCCGCCGAGACCGAACCGCTCCAGCCACGCCGTGGCCTGCGGCAGAGTCTCCGCACGGTCGGACAGCACAACGTTCACGTTCTGCGCCGCCGTGAGCCACGGCAGCAGCCGCGGCTCCTGAAACACGCAGGCGATCTTCTGCGCCGGGACGCGCACCGTGCCGGAGTCCGGCTTCTGCAAACCCGCAAGCACGCGCAGAAACGTCGTCTTCCCGCTGCCGGACGGCCCCATGAGCGCGGCGCGCGCGCCGCGCGGCAGCGTGAAATCCACGCCGCGCAGCACGGTATTCCCGCCGAAGGCCACCGTCAGACCCTGCACTTCAAGCATTGCGCGCACCTCCCGGCGTCTGCGCGCCGATGCGCGCGACAAGACGCATGAGAATTTTTTCGATGATCACGCTCAGCAGGATCACCGCAAGCGTCCACGCGAACAGATCGGTCGTCTGCAAATACAGCTTCGATTCAAAGATCATCCGCCCGATGGACGAGCGCGGCACAGTGAGCACCTCGGCGGCAATGCCGGCCTTCCAGCCGAAGCCGAGCGCGGTGCGGCACGCCGCGCGAAAGTGCGGCAGCACCGACGGGACGTAAATGCGCCGGAGCACCCGCGCGCGCGGCATTTTGTAGACCCGCGCCAGCTCCAGAAGCTGCGTGTCCGTCTCGCGGATGCCGGCGGACACGTTCGCCCACACGACGGGCAGCACCATGAGCGCGGCGATGAACACGGGCAGGATGTCCCGCTCGATCCAGATGAGCGCGAGGATGACGAACGAGGCCACGGGCGTGGACTTCACCACCGTCATCAGCGGGGACAAAAGCGTATCGAGCAGGCGGCTGGTTGTGGTGAGCACCGCCAGCAGCACGCCGAGCGTCCCCGCCGCGACGATGCCGAGCAGCACGCGGCCAATGGAGGTGAAGGTAATCTGCCAGAATTCCGCCGTGCCGGCAAGCTCCAGCAGGCGGCGAAACACCGCGCCCGGTTCCGGCACCAGCAGCTCCTGACCGACCGCGCGCGCCAGCCACAGCCACACGCCCAGCCAGAACGCAAGCGTGAGCAGCACGCTGCCGATTTTCCGGGCTTTCGGCGTCATTTCAGGATGCAGTAGAAGTCATCCGCCGGGACGGCGCCGCCGATGGAATCGGGCGCGATCTCAAACATGGCGTTCAGGAATTCCCCAAGAGCCGACTGCATCTCCGCGCCGGTAACAAAGCAGACGTTGCAGTTCGGAATGGCCTTCTGCGCCACGGCAGCCTTGGCAAAGACACCGGTCGCCTCGATCTTCTGCGCTGCGGCGGCGGTATCGCTCGTCAGCAGCCCGATGGAAGCCTGATATTCCTCCAGGAACTTGGCGACCTCAGCCGGGTGCTCTGCGGCGAACTCCGTGCGCACCACAACGCAGCCCTGCACCAGGCTGCCCGCCGGCATGACCTTATCCCACTCCGCGGTGAGATCCAGCGCCACGGTGAGCTTCTCGTTCGCGCTGCGGGCGACGGTCACCATCGGCTCCGGCAGCACCGCGAGCGCCACCTCGCCGGAGGACACGGCGGTGTTCAGATCGGCCGGCTGGGCATAGGTGTTGTCGATCGTGATATCCTCGCCGGCGGTCAGGCCGTTCTTCTCGCAGAGCGCCTGGAAGATGAAGGTCGGGTTCTGCGCGGGCGCGTAAACGGTCTTGCCGCGCAGGTCTTCGAAGCTCGTGATCTCCTCGGAGCCGTCGGTCACGAGATAGAGCACGCCCAGTGTGTTCAGCGCAAGCACCTGCACCTTGCCGCCGGTCTTGTTGTAGAGCGTGGCGGCCGCGTTCGTGGGCAGCGCGCCGATGTCCGCCGTGCCGTTGACGAGGGCGGCGGTGATGTTGCTCGCGTCGGTCTCGACGGAGAAGGTGTAGTTCAGCGCGGCGTTGCCGGCCTCGCTGTCGGAGATCAGCCCCGCCATGCCAAAGCCGGTGGTGCCGTTGAGCACCATCACGTTGACGGGCAGACTCGCGTCGGCCTCCGGCGCGGGCGTGGGGGTCGGCTCGGATTCCTGCTGTTGGCCGCACGCGGCCAGCGCAAAGATCATGACCAGCGCCAGCACCAGTGCGGTGAGATTGCGGATGCGGTTTCGTTTCATATCGGTTCTTCCTTTCTGCATGGTCGGGTCAGGCTTTCCCCTGCCCCGCAAAGTTGGAATAGGCGGCCTTCGCGCTCACACCGGGCAACCGGCCGAGCTTGCCGGTCAGACCGTTGATGACGTCCAGCGGCGCGTCCACAGCCAGGCAGATGATGCTCACGCCCTTCTGCCGGTAGGGGATGCCCATACGCCCGATGATGTGCTCGCTGTACGAATGCAGGATGTTGTTCAGCGGCTCCGCCGCTGCGGGATTCTCCACCACGATGGAGATCGCTGCGATGCGTGTGTCCATAGTCAGTCCCTCCGTTTCACAGCGCAAGCGTCATGCGCAACAAAAAAAGCCATGCCAGAAGGCATGGCGCTGCGCCAAAACGCGCAGATTCCGCAGATTTGCAGCCTTCCACCTCAAGCGAACGATTCGGTGTCAGAGTTTGGGTCGCCTCGCCGGGAGAAGCACTCGCGGCTTGGGTGAGCTTATTATGGCACGAAAAAATGAGATTTGTCAACATATTTTCAGCGATTTGCACTGTTAACGTTTTCACCGGCTTGTGAAAGGCGCGAACAAGCTCGTCGTTATTAAAATAACCGCAGAAATTATTGAAAAGATACAATATTTCAGGTATATTGGGACTAAGCATTCTTGTAGATTGCCGAACCGGGAGAACGGCAGTCTATGAAATCTGAAGGAAAAAGGAAGCGAAAACATGGAACAGATTGATCTCAAAGTAATCGACAAAATCTTAGAGAAGTACGAGTATGACAGTTCCAAGGTCATTGCAATCATGCAGGACGTTCAGGAAGAATACCGCTATCTGCCCAAAGAAGCGCTGACGTACATTGCCAACAAAGTCGGCATGAGCGAATCCAAGCTCTATGGCGTTGCCACGTTCTATGGCAACTTCTCCTTGGATGCAAAGGGCAAGTATGTTCTGAAGGTTTGCCGCGGCACCGCATGTCACGTGCGCAAATCCGGCAATGTTCTGCAGGCTCTGTACGAGGCCACCGGCCTGAGCGAAAAGAAATCCACCTCGGACGACGGTTTGTTTTCCATCGAAATCGTGTCGTGCCTCGGCGCATGCGGCCTTTCCCCGGTCGTCATGGTGAACGAGACCGTCCACGCGTCCATGACCCCCGACAAAGCGAGAGACCTGATCGACGACCTCAGAGCGAAGGAGGGCTAATGCATGAGAACCAAAATCAACTCCCTTGACGAATTCAAAGCGCTGCAGGCCAAGTACATGGCCGCCCGCGAAGCGGAAAAGCGCAAAATTCTCGTCTGCTGCGGCACGGGCTGCGTGGCCGGCGGCAACCTGAATGTCTACAACGAGCTGAAAAAGCGCATGGACGAGCTGGGCATCCCCTGCGAGGTGCAGCTTGCCGACGATCCGTCCGGCGACGCGATCGGCCTGAAGAAGTCCGGCTGCCACGGCTTCTGCGAAATGGGTCCGCTGGTCCGCATCGAGCCGGAAGGCTGGCTGTACACGAAATGTAAGGTCAGCGACGTGGAGGAGATCATCAACACCACGATCATCAAAGGCCAGTTCATTGAGCGCCTGGGCTATAACAAGGGCGGCACGCTCTGCAAGCGCCAGGAGGACATCCCGTTCTACAAAAAGCAGACCCGCCGCGTGCTGGAGCACTGCGGCCACATCGACGCCGAGTCCATTGAGGAATACCTCTCCATCGGCGGCTACTCCGCACTGGCCAAGGCGCTGTTCGAAATGAGCGGCGACGAAGTCATTCAGGAAGTCACCGACTCCGGCCTGCGTGGCCGCGGCGGCGCGGGCTTCCCCGCCGGCAAGAAGTGGAGCCAGGTCGCGGCACACACCGAGGAACCCATCAAGTACATCGTCTGCAACGGCGACGAGGGCGACCCCGGCGCGTTCATGGACCGCTCCTGCATGGAAGGTGACCCGCACAAGGTGCTGGAGGGCATGATTATCGCGGGCGTCGCCACCGGCTCGACCGAGGGCTACATTTACGTCCGTGCCGAGTACCCGATGGCCGTCAGCCGCCTGACCAACGCCATTCAGCAGGCCGAGGAGCTCGGTATGCTGGGCGACGATATCCTTGGCAGCGGCAAGAGCTTCCACATGCACATCAACTGCGGCGCCGGCGCGTTCGTCTGCGGCGAAGGCTCGGCCATGACCGCCTCCATCGAAGGCAACCGCGGTATGCCCAGAACGAAGCCGCCCCGCTCCGTCGATAAGGGCCTGTTCGGCAAGCCGACCTGCCTGAACAACGTCGAGACGTTTGCCAACGTCCCCGACATCATCAAGAAGGGCGCGGACTGGTTCAAGTCCGTCGGCACCGCCGGCAGCCCCGGCACGAAGGCCTTCGCCCTGACCGGCAACGTTGTGAACACCGGCCTGATCGAAGTGCCGATGGGCACCACGATGCGCGAAGTCGTCTACGACATCGGCGGCGGCATCAAAAACGGCAAAGCGTTCAAGGCCGTGCAGATCGGCGGCCCCTCCGGCGGCTGCCTGACCGAGGCGCACATGGATCTGCCGATGGACTTCGACTCCCTGAAGAAGGCGGGCGCGATCATTGGCTCCGGCGGTCTCGTTGTCATGGACGAGGACACCTGCATGGTCTCCATTGCGCAGTTCTTCATGAACTTCATCTGCAACGAGTCCTGCGGCAAATGCACGCCGTGCCGCGAAGGCACCACCCGTATGCTCGACATTCTCACCCGCATCACCAAGGGTCAGGGCAAGGATGGCGACATTGAAGAGCTCAAGAGTCTGGCGAAGATGATCCAGACCTCCTCCCTCTGCGGCCTCGGCAAGACGGCGCCGAACCCGGTGCTGTCCACCCTCGCCAACTTTGAGGATGAATACATCGAGCACATCCGTGACAAGCGCTGCCGCACCGGAAGTTGCCGCAATCTCACGAACTACGTGATCGACCAGAGCAAGTGCATCGGCTGCACGAAGTGCGCGCGCAACTGCCCGGCCGGCGCAATCACCGGCGAGCTGCGCAAACCCCACAGCATTGATTCTACGAAGTGCATCAAGTGCGGCGCCTGCAAGAGCGGCTGCCCGGTTGGTGCGATTAAGGAGGCGTAAGCAATGGCTGAAAAAATGATGATTATCGACGGCGTCCAGTGCCCGTTCACCAATGAGCGCAACGTGCTGGAGGTTGCACGCAACAACGGAATCGACATTCCCTCTCTCTGCTACTGCGAAAACCTTTCCATCTACGGCGGCTGCCGTCTCTGTCTCGTGGAAAACGAGCGCGGCGGTATGGACGCGGCCTGCTCCATGCAGCCGAAAAACGGTCTCGTCGTCTACACCCACACGGAAAAGGTTCTGGAAAGCCGCCGCACCACGCTGCAGCTTCTCATGAGCAGCCACCGTGCCGATTGCCTTACCTGCGACAAGAGCGGCAAGTGCAAGCTCCAGGCCTATGCCAAGCGCTATGGCGTGGACGACACCCGCTTTGGTGAAAACACCTACTGCCGCGAGCCGAAGGACGAAAGCTCCAAGAGCATCGTGCGCGATCCCAGCAAGTGCATTCTGTGCGGCCTGTGCGTGAGAATGTGCGCCGAGGTGCAGAATATCGGCGCGATCGACTTCACGCAGCGCGGCAAGAAGGCCTACGTCGCCCCCGGCTTCGGCAAGACCCTTGCGGAAACCTCCTGCGTCGGCTGCGGCCAGTGCGCGGCGGTATGTCCGACCGGCGCGATCACGATCAAGAACGAAGTGCCGACCATGTGGAAAATGCTGCACAACAAGAACAAAAAGGTCGTCGTGCAGTATGCGCCGTCCGTCCGTGTCGGCATGGCCGAGGAGTTCGGTATGCCCGCAAACGAGCCGGTCACCGGCAAGCTCGTCACCGCCCTGCGCCGCCTTGGCGCCGACGTGGTGTACGACACGAACCTCACCGCCGACCTCACCATCATGGAGGAGTCCGCGGAGTTCCTCGAAAAGGTCAAGACCGGCGCGAAGCTGCCGATGTTCACCTCCTGCTGCCCCGGCTGGATCCAGCACGTGGAGCACCGCCACCCGCACCTCATGCCCCAGGTGAGCACCTGCGGCAGCCCGATGGCGATGTTCGGCTCGCTCATCCGCAAGCAGTTCGCGGGCGAGAACGTCTACTCCGTGGCCATCATGCCCTGCACCGGCAAGAAATTCGAGGCCGCGCGTCCCGAACTTGAGAAGGACGGCGAGCGGCTCATCGACCTCGTCATCACGACGAGCGAGCTGTGCGACATGATCGAGGAAGCCGGCATCGACTTCGCCCACCTCCCGGACGAGGAGCCCGACGCTCCGCTCGGCGACTACACCGGCGCTGGTGTCATCTTCGGCGTGACCGGCGGCGTGACCGAGGCCGTCATCCGCCGCGTGCTCGACGACGCCAGCCCCAACACCCTGCAGACCATTGCCGAGTGCGGCGTGCGCGGGCTCGAGGGCATCAAGGCGTTCACCGTCACGGCCGGTGACCTGACCATCCGCATCGCGGTGGCGAATGGCCTGGCCAATGCTGATAAGCTCATCGCCAAGGTCGAGTCCGGCGAGGAGCAGTTCGACTTCATCGAGGTCATGGCCTGCCCGAACGGCTGCATCGGCGGCGGCGGCCAGCCCCCCGCCTGCAACAAGCGCAAGGCCGAGCGCGCCGAGGCCATCTTCAAGGCCGACGAAGCCTGCGCCCTGCGCATCCCGCAGCAGAACCCCGACCTGGGCTATGTCTACGACAATCTGCTCCAGGGCCGCGCCCACGAGCTGCTGCACATCCACTACCCGGCCCACGGCCAGCACAGCTGATCCGCCGGAGTACCCGGTCTGGCATGGCCCCCGGCCCGCGCAAGCTCCGGCTGCGTCCAGCCCCGGCCCGCCCCGCCGGAAACCTCATCTGACCCGGAACGTGCATGGAAGCCACCCTTCCATGCACGTTTTTCGTTGGGTGGATCTTGTGCCAGCCCCTCTTTTCCTTGCGAAGTGGTTGCATCGCGCGATGCCTTCTCCTCGAGGAGCGGTAGCGAGCCTTACGCTCCGGATGCCGTGTTGCCTGACGTCACGCACCACGGCAATTTCGTTTCTGCGTCGCTCGACCAGTGCCGCCCCATAAGCCTTTTTCTCCGAGGAGAAGATGCCGAACTTTGCTCGCCGGATGCCGTGGAAGCGTCCCGTCTCCCTCCAGTGCCTCCCAGCCCTTGCCTCACTTCCAGTCTAGTATGCTTTTGCATAACTTGTCAAGCGCTTTTTCTCTCAGAAAGAAAGCCGGCCAGCGCGCCCTGCGCTGCACCCGCGTCCCGCACCGCACGACCGCCACGGCGCATCCGTCCACAGGTCCGCACCAGACCGCGCCCGGCGACTGCTTAGCACCGGCGCTGCCCCGGCGCGCCCGACTCTCGGCCCGCAGCAGACCGCACCAGCCCTATCCACCGCGAAACAAGTTTTCCACAGAGTTTTCCACATTTTTGCCGGTTTTCCACAGCGGCTTTCTTTCCCCTTGGCTTTCTTTGAGAGAAACAGCGTAAGATCTTCTGCGCAGTTGGTTCTTACTGCGCAGTAGAGTATGGTACTGTACGGTACGGTACGGTTGGGTACGGTACCCCGTTACTTTGATGCTACATCACGCGTGACAAAACTGCCGACCGGCCGCCGACCGTTCGCTCCTGCGCCACCGGCGGCAGACACCGCAAACCGCTGCGGCTTCTGAAAATTTCAGCATGCAATTAATGTTATGTCAACCGATTTTCGTGCCACGTGTCGAATCCTGTCAAATGCACGGCTGGATTCGACAAAACGCGCCCAAAAAAATTCTTAGCGCCTTCTACGCACGTTTTTTGCGCGAATGATGTGGTATTTTGCCGTCCGGTGCGCACAAAAAGGGCCGCCCTTTCGGGCGGCCCTTTGCCATGTCTGCGCCTGTTTTCCCGCCCGCGTCACGCCGGGTTGACGTGCACGGTGCAGTGCTTGACGTCCGGATAGTCGCGTTCGAGCTCGTGGTGCACGGCCTCGGCGATGACGTGCGCGTCCCGCAGCGGCAGCGCGCCGTCGACCGCGATCTCGGCGTCGACATACGTCCGGCTGCCGAACAGCCGCGTCTTGAGATCGTCCACGCGCACGACGCCCGGCGTGCGCAGCATCGTCGCGCGCATGGCGGCGACGGTGTCGGCATCGCACGCCCGGTCGACGAGCCGGTCGATGCTCTCGCGGAAGATGCCGTAGGCCACCTTGAAGATGAACAGGCAGATGACGATCGACGCGATGGGGTCGAGGATGGGCACGCCGAGCCGCGCGCCGAGCACGCCCGCAAAGCTGCCGATGGACGACAGCGCGTCGGACCGGTGGTGCCATGCCTCGGCCTTGAGCGACACGGAGCGGATGCGTTTGGCCGCCGCGATCGTGTACCAGTACAGCCCCTCCTTGACGACGATGGACACGACTGCCGCGATGAGCGCGAGCACACCGGGTGCGGCCAGCGTCTCGCCGCGGACGATCTTCATCACGCCGGCGTAGCCGATCGCCGCGCCGACCACCACGAGGATATTGCCCAGCAGGATGGACGCGATGCACTCGAGCTTTTCGTGCCCGTAGGGGTGGCTGGCGTCGGCGGCCTTGTGGGAAAAGACCGCGCCGATCATCACGATCAGCGAGCCGAGAATGTCGGACGCCGAGTGCACGGCATCGGCCACTATGGCCGACGAGTGCGCCACGATGCCGGCGACGAGCTTGAACACCGTCAGAACCGCATTGGACACGATGCCGACGGTGGACACCTGCATGGTCACGCGCTTGGCGTCATCGGGTGTAGAGGTGCGTGCGCGCATAAATAAGACTCCTTTCGCACAAAAAAAGCGCCTGTGGGGCATATGAGTCCCACAGACGCGGTGATATCCTGTCTGCTGCGGCGCGGACGCCGCCCGGCCGTTTCGGCCTGTCATTAGGAGGAAGTATAGCACGTGCGCGGCCGGCCGTCAAGCAGAATTTGCGCGCATTTCACCGGCGCAGCCAGTGTACGCCGGCGCGGTGGAGCTTGGCGCCGAGTATGAGCGCGATCTGCACCGGAACGCCGACGAAGAACGCTGCCCAGATGTTGTATTCGAGGTATTGAAAGTAAAACGCGGTGATCGTGCTCCACACGAACAGCGACGCGAACACGCACTGCAGCGTCGTCTCGCCCTCCCAGTGGCGGGAGAAGAGAAACGCCACGGCGAACGACACCGGCACCGCCCACACGAACGCCATCCAGTACATCTTGCCGATGCTGAACTGCGAATACAAAAACACCACGACCGCGACGACCCACACCATCGTCACCCACATGGCGGCGATGAGCACCTTGGGCATGAGGAAGGCATCGTGCTGCTTCTCACCGCTGCTCTCGGCGGCCTCGGCGCGCGCGGCGGCCACGCCGCCGTCCGTCAGCAGATCGTCCACGCGCAGACCGTAGAGGTCGGCGATGGTCTTGAGCATCACAACGTCGGGCAGCGAATCGCCCCGCTCCCACTTGGACACGGCCTTGTCGGAGTAATTGAACTGCGCGGCAAACTCGGCCTGGGTCAGGTTTTCTTCTTTTCTCAGCTCGGCAAGGTTGGCGGCGAGCGCGCCTCTCACATCATCCATACTATGAGTATACCACGCCGGGCGTTCGGCCGCAAGAGGCGCGTTTTTCCGAAATTCTGTCATTCTCCCGTTGGTAGAATCGCCTTCTCCCAACGTTTCTACCGCTCGCGCGCACGGAGGATGCATTTAAAAAGTCCTTGCCGTATAATGAAGCTATGAAGAAATGTGATTTTCCTGACGATGTGCACGTCAGGCATCACCTGCAAGGGAGATCGATATTCATGAGCAAACAGACCTTCCGTCTGCCGACATGGCGGCGCAAGCCGACCGCGGACGAGACCGCGCCGGACATCGCCGACAGCGAGCTGGTGCCCGCGGAGAGCGCCGCGCGCCCGACGCGTCACAAGCACGGCAAGCGTACCTATGTCATCGGCGGCGCGCTGCTGGCGCTGGCGATCGCGGCGGCGATCATCATTCCCGGCGCAGTCGGCGGCGGCGACGATGACGGCGCCGGCGGCGCGAGCACGACGCTCTCCCGCCCGGACGGCGACCCCTCCGGCCAGAGCGCGGAGGACAACATCTACATCACAACCGGCGTCATGGATCAGGAGACCTACCGCTCCGAGACGACCGGCGAGACGAAGGCGAAAGTCGGCTTCATCGACTACAATCAGGCCGTGCACAACGTGCGCGTCGTGACGAGCGACAGCGTCTTTACCGAGGCCATCAGCACGAGCATGTTCGTCAAGCTCGGCGAGCAGAAATACTTCAAGGACGGGGCCATCCTCGTGCGCAAGGCCAGCTCCATCAGCGGCGACACCGCCACCTGGAGCGACCAGATCGTGGCCATCTCGCAGCAGGACTATCAGGCCGCCTACGGGCAGGACCCGCGCAACCTCAGCAACTACGTCATCAGCCGTGACACGGTGCAGAATCCGTCCATGACCGCGAACGACGACGGCACCTACACCCTCACCTTCGACCTCGAGCCGGCCGGCGCGAGCGCGTATTACCGCCACCAGGTGCGCACGTACAGCGGCGCGGCGAAAAACCCCGAATTCACGGCCGTGCACATGGTCTGGACGATCGATGCCAACTGGGACCTCCTGCAGATGGACACCGTGGAGAGCTACACCGTGTCCATGTCCGGCCTCGGCAGCCTCAACTGCACGAGCACGCTCACCGAGGCGTTCACGGACTTCGGCGCCGTGACCGACGACCAGACGGAGTTCCAGCACTACCTCGAAACCGAATATGACCCCAACAACCTCGGCAAACTCTCCGACGGCGGGCAGGACACGCAGGCCATGGTGCGCGACTTCTTCCGCCGCACGCCGAACTACAGCATCACGGTCACCGCCAACGGCCAGTCCTACGGCCTGACGGCGCACGTGGACATCGACCAGACGGCCTTCCAGGTGCGCGGCAATGTCGCGGGCGTGGATCTCTTCGCGGCCTACAGCAACGAGCGCGTGTACGTCGCCTTCGGCAGCCAGAAGATCGTCCTGCGCGCGACCGACACAATCGACGCGGCGCGCACGGTCGCGGGCTACCTCGGCGTGCAGATCCCGAACATCTCGCTCGACGCGGCCGGCATGACCGCGCTGACGAAAAACGTCGCCATGCAGGAGACCAACACCGGCATGACCATCCGGCTCAACGACCCGATGATCTCCGGCACCGTCCTGCTCACGGATCCGGACGCCCTGCGCCTGACGCGCGCGGACGTGGCGCTCAACTTCGGCGGCGCGCGCATGCACGTCACCGCCACGCCGTACTACGGCGGCTTCCAGGTGCAGTCCCTCGAGGGCTACACGGACCTCACCGGCGCGCTGAGCCTCGTGAGCCCACTCATGGACGCAGCCACGGCCAAAACTGCAACGTTCCACGTCGCGCTCAGCGGCCCGCTGAGCCTCACGGGCACGGCCACCGTGACCAAAACCTCCGGCGGCTATGACGCCGCGCTCACCACCACGGTCGACGGCGTGACCGTCACGGCCGAGTACATCGGCAGTACGGTGTACGTCTCGGCCGGAAACATCCACGTCAGCGGCACGGGCAGCGAGATCAAGGACCTCGTCGCCTGGGCGGGCAGGCTCGCCGGGGCAAACGACGCCGCGGCCGCCGGCAACGCCTACGCGCAGTTTTTCCGCGAGCTCACGCCGCAGTCCGCCGTGGACAGCATTCAGGATCTTGCGTGGTCGGATAACGCGCTGCACGCGCAGCTGAACATCGCGGGCACACCTGTCTCCGCCGCCCTCTCGGCCGACAGCGTGACCGTCACGGCCGCGGGCTGGACGGTGCGCGTGACCATCACCGGCACGTCCGGCTCCGCCACCACGCTCACCCCCACGAGCGGCGATTATGTCACTCTCTCGCAGCTGCAGCCCTTCGCCCCGGTGCTCGAGCGCTATGTCGGCGCGCAGGCCATGGGCATGGCCGCGACCGTGTCCGTCAACGGCTACAGTCTCGATACCGACCTCGTGCTCTCGCTCGGCAAGCCTGTCGCGGCGCGCGCCGTGTCGCAGATCCTCGGCCGCGACCTGACCGTCACATTCTGGAACAGCCGCGTCTATATCGACTTCGGCTGGCACCATGTCGAGGCGTCCATGGGCTCGCTCGAGCAGGCGCTCTACGCCGTGCTCACCATCACGCCGGGCATCGACCGCCAGGGCATGCAGAACGCCATTGAAGCCTACACGTACTTCTTCGAGCATCTGTCGTTTGCGAGCGTCGTCGGCGCGATCTCCGAGTTCAGCTATGCCGACGGGGCGCTGAACATCACGGCGAACATCGCGGCGTCGCCGCTCTATATCTCGCTCACGCCGAGCCAGATTACGCTGCGCACGCAGGTCGATTCGGCCTCCCTCGCCGTCACGGCCACGCCGGGCAGCGCCTACGCCGCCGCGCCGGATCTGACCCCGCAGGGCGGCAGCTACTATGATCTGGACGATTTCATTGCCCTGCTCCCGAGCTGGTGAGCGGGCGCATCCCCCAAAGTTACCCACCCATCGCACAGCAAGCCCCCGGACATCTGTCCGGGGGCTTGCTGCATCCTCTTGCTCTCCTTTTGTGCATTCAGTGCACACTCGCCTGCTTCTGCCGCAGGCTCAGGCAGTCGGCGATCATGGCGATGAACTCCG
>JABLYK010000024.1 GCA_018265835.1 Oscillospiraceae bacterium
GGAGAAGGACGGCGAGCGCCTGATCGACCTCGTCATCACGACGAGCGAGCTCAACGACATGATTAAGGAAGCCGGCATCGACTTTGCGAATCTGCCCGATTCCGAGCCGGACTCCCCGATGGCCAACTACACCGGCGCGGGCGTCATCTTCGGCGTCACCGGCGGCGTTACCGAAGCGGTCATCCGCCGCGTGCTGGACGATGCTTCCCCCGACACGCTCAAGACCATTGCCGAGTGCGGCGTTCGCGGTCTGGAAGGCATCAAGGCCTTCAGCGTCACCGCTGGCGATCTGACCATCAAGATCGCAGTTGCAAACGGCCTCGCAAACGCCGACGCGCTGATCGAGAAGGTCGAGTCCGGCGAGGAATACTTCGACTTCATCGAAGTCATGGCCTGCCCGAACGGCTGCATCGGCGGCGGCGGCCAGCCTGCGGCCTCCAACAAGCGCAAGGCCGAGCGGTTCGACGCCATCTTCAAGGCGGACGAAGCCTGCGAGCTGAGAATGTCGCAGCAGAACCCCGACCTTACCTACGTCTACGACGAGCTGCTCAAGGGACGTGCGCACGACCTGCTGCACATCCACTACCCGGCACACGGCCACCACGAATAATCCAATGTACCAAAGCGCCATGCGGCTGATGCCGCATGGCGCTTCCGGCTTGACTTTTTGTGAAATCGCAGTATAATAAAAATGTGGAAACCCAAGGCGGTCGCCACAATTGATACTTACCGATGTAGAGGCTTACGCCTCAAACCCAGTGAGTCGTCTGTTGCAGCAGACGGCTCACTTTTTCTTTTGCTTGGACTGAACAAGCGCAATCACCGTGAACACAAGCCCAAGGAAACTGCAAATGCTTCCAAAGTCAGAAAACGTGATATGTATCGCCTCCCTTCGAGAAAAATTTCCCGCAGAGCTGCTCTACACGCCTCCATTCCGCTTCTGCGGGATGACAGGCGACCGTCTTTTTTACCGTCACCGTCTACGAAGATGGAAAAGCTCAACAATAAACGGTGGGTTTCCACGCAAAATAATATAACACATTTTCCCTGTCAATTCAACCGAAACAGACAGGTTTTTACTGATTTGCAGCAACGATTTCCAAGATGCAACACACTGCGGCAGGGCCAAATGACCCTGCCGCGTCCGTTTATGCTGCGTCCTCTGTTGTCTGCTGCTCCGCCGCGCGGAGCATGGAGTCGATCGAGAGGCCGTAGCCCTTCGTCGGGTCGTTGAGCAACACGTGCGTCACCGCGCCGATGAGCTTGCCGTCCTGCAAAATCGGGCTGCCCGACATGCCCTGCACAATGCCGCCCGTGGCCTCCAGCAGCGCCGGATCCGTCACGGTCAGCAGGTAGCGCGTGCAGCCGTTTTCGCGGTAAATGCGGCTGATCTCCACCGCGTAATCGACCGCCGTGTCCCCCGCAACGGTCGAACGCACGACCGCCGGGCCGGTTTTGACCGCGTCGTCCGACGCCGTCTCCACAGGCGTGCCCTCCGGCGTCTCGGCCATGGTGCCAAAAATGCCGAACACGCAGTTGCCCGAAATGTCGCCGATGGTCTGCCCCGGATCGAAGCTGCCGATCAGCTCGCCGGGCGCGCCGGCCTCACCGCGCTTCGCGTCGGCGATCTCCGCGCGCATGATGCTGCCCGTGCGCAGCGGCATGAGCACGCCGCTGTCCTCATCCGTGATGCCGTGGCCCAGCGCGCCGTAAGCCCCCGTCGCCGGGTCGCAGTACGTCACCGTGCCGACGCCGGAAACGCCGTCACGCAGCCACAGCCCCAGCTGTACCGCGCCGTCCGCCGTGACAGCGGGCGTGACAGCCAGTTCCGTCTCCGCGCCGCTGCGCAGCACCGTCACGGAAAGCTGCTCACCCGCCTGCGCAAGCGCCGCCAGAAAATCGTCCGACGTTTCGATTTTCCGCCCGTCGATGGCACAGATCACATCGCCCGCGCAAAATCCCGCGTCCCGCGCGGGACACACGGTTCCCTGCGGCGTTTCCACGTCCGCCAGCCCCGCCACGAGCATGCCCTGCGTCGTCATCTGGATGCCGACCGCCTGCCCCATCGGGATCAGCTCCCGCGCCTGCGCCGCGACCGGCAGAATCAGCGCCACGCACAGTGCACAAGCAACCGGAAAACGCCAAAAATGTTGTTTTCTCCGCAAAAAATCCCCCCTCAAATCGCCGTGGTATCAGTATGTCTGTTTTCGGGGAAATTAGCGGCGGTACATTCTCTCATGTTTCCCTTTTGCGCTGCATCCTCATAGTATGTAAGGAAAACGAAACAGGAGGAAATTTTTATGGCGCAAATTTTAAAATACGGAAGCACCGGTTCGCCCGTCGATCTGCTGCAGCTGGCGCTGAACCGCGCAGGCGCGGCGCTCGCGCTCGACGGCGTGTTCGGTTCGGCGACACGCGCGGCCGTGCAGGCGTTCCAGCGCGCGCACGGCCTGCAGGCGGACGGCATTGTCGGCTCGCGCACCACGCGCGCGCTCTTGCCGTACTACACCGGCTATCAGGCGCACACCATCCGCTCCGGCGACACGCTCTACCGTCTCGCCATGGCCTATGGCACAACCGTTCGCGCAATCGAAGCTGCAAATCCGGGCGTCGATCCGCTGAATCTGCGTCCCGGGCACGTGCTGACCGTGCCGCTGGGCTTTTCCGTGGTTCCGACCAACATTCGCTATTCATCCGAGTTGATTTCCTATATCATACGCGGGCTTGCGGCGCGTTATCCGTTCCTCAGCGTGGGGGAATTCGGAAAAAGCGTCCTGAATCGCCCGCTTTGGTACTGCAAGGCAGGGACGGGAGAAAATCTCATTTTTTACAACGCATCGCACCACGCGAACGAGTGGATCACCACGCCAGTGCTGCTGAAATTCGTCGAGGAGCTGGCGGCTGCGTTCGCGTTCGGCGGCAGCATCGGCGGAAAGAGCGCGGCGGAGCTATTCGCCACGGCGACGCTCTACGTCGCGCCCGCCGTGAACCCGGACGGCATCGACCTCGTCACCGGCGCGCTCGACGCCGCAGCGGTCGAAGGCGCGCGCCGCCTCGCGGCGAATTACCCGGACATCCCGTTCCCGGACGGCTGGAAGGCAAACATCCGGGGTGTCGATCTGAATCTGCAATACCCCGCCGGGTGGTCGCTCGCCAGGGAGATCAAATTTGCGCAGGGCTACACGCAGCCCGGCCCGCGCGACTACGTCGGCGCCGCGCCCCTCTCCGCGCCGGAGAGCCGCGCCATGTACGACTACACGCTTGCGCTCTCGCCGCGGCTGACGCTGTCCTACCACACGCAGGGGCGCGTGATTTACTGGAAATACGCAAACTACGAGCCGGAGGGCAGCCGCGCCCTCGCGCAGCAGTTCGCCGCCGTAAGCGGCTACGCCGTGGAGGAGACGCCCTACGCCTCCGGCCACGCGGGCTACAAGGACTGGTTCATTCAGAACTTCAACCGCCCCGGCTACACCATTGAGGCCGGTCTCGGCGAAAATCCGCTGCCCCTGTCGCAGTTCGACACGATCTACCGCGAAAATCTCGGCATTCTCACGCTGGGCATGACGTCAGAATGAACTTGCTGCATTCCGCAGCCGCGTAAACGCGGCGTCTCCATATCCGCGCCTTCATTCTTCCTTATCGAACCGAACCCGCTTACGCTGGGCTTCGGTTCGAGGACGCGGGGGTGCGTGTCGCGCACCGAGCCAAGGCTTCCCCCTCTGGGGGAAGCTGTCGGCCCATAACCAAATCCGAAACGGTGTTTCGGATTTGAAAGGAAGAACGGGAAAGTGGATGCGCAGTTTTCGGCTTTTGCCGGAAACGGAGCGTAGCGCGCCCGTTCTGACGCTGACTGATGAGGGAGTTGTTCTCCCGGTTATTTTTCTCCCCTTTTCGGATACGGCATCTTAACATCCGTCCTGCCCAGCAGGTAGTCCACGCTCACACCGTAAAAATCCGCCAGCTTGTGCAGAACCGAGACTGGAACATTCAAGTTCCCCAATTCGTAATCAGAATAAGTCGTCTGGTGAACCTGCAAAATCGCAGCCAGCTCCTTCTGCGATAAATCTCGATCTTCCCGCAAATCTCGAATATGCATTCGATCCATAACATCACCTGTAATAATTATGGATTACGGGAATGTCCCTTATTGATTTTTAAGGGAAAATCCCTTAAAATATTGAATGCAAGGAGGGACTCTTATGCCCAATTATAAAAAGATGTATCTGATTCTATTCAACGCTATCACAGATGCGTTGGAAGCGCTAGATGCGCAAAAATTTGCTTTGGCATCCAAAATTCTCATTGACGCCCAACGGCACACGGAGGCGATGTACATTGACGCGTATGAGGACAGGGCAGAACAGCCATAAAATATACCCGGGAGCGGTGCTCCCGGGTCGTTGTTTTCCATGTCACCTTGTGCGGTCAAAGTCGTCGATCCGCCAGACGCCGCGTTCCAGCTCCAGATCGACAAAGAAGGTAGCCTGCGTCTGCCCGGCGAAGCGGGAGTTTGCGCTCGGCGTCAGTTCGACCGTCACCTGAATGTCGCAGTCGTCCTGATCGCGGGACATCTCCTCCACGCCGATGCTGACCGCCGACGCGCGCTCCATGCCGTAAACGCCGTCCGTGCCAAACTCGTCGCGCACGCAATCCGCGGTGCAGTAAGTCTTCATCGTCTCATAGTCCGCGTCCGCAAACGCTTCGAAAAACGCCGTCACAACCGCGGTCGGGCTGTTCTGCGCCGACGCGTCCGGCGTGGTGACAGGCGTCGTCATGCTCTGGGACGCGCTGTTCGGGGTCGGCGCATTCTGGGCAGGCACGCCCCGCTCGCCGCAAGCAGCGACGGACAGGCACAGCACAAGAATCAGAAAAATGGCTGCTGCTCGTTTCATCGTCGTTCCCTCCTGAAAGGTGATACATTCATGTTTATCGGATATCATACCCAATAAGTATGAAAATTCTATGAAACCGGAACAAAAAAACAGCCATTTCTTTTGGAAATGGCTGTTTTTTTGAAGCTGCATCACGCAACCGCAGGCGTGTTTTTCTCCTTCTTGCGGGTGATGATCTGAAGCACGATCACGACCGCGATCACGGCGAGGCCAACAATATCTGTGGTCAGGCTCGGGTCGATCAGGCTCAGGCCGCCGGCGGCCAGCAGGATGCGCTGCCACCACGGCGCATGCGCAACAATGTAGCCCTCCAGCGCGGAGGAAACGCCAAAAATGCCGAGGAACGACGTGATGATGACCTGAATCGCGGCCAGCACGCCCTGATCCATCAGCAGCATGGACGGGTTCATGGCGAACATATACGGCACGATGAACGCCGCAATGGCGAGCTTCGTGGCATTGATGCCTGTTTTCATGGGGTTGGACTTGGCAATGGCGGAGCCGGCGTAAGCCGCCAGCGCAACCGGCGGCGTGATGTCGGCCACGATGCCAAAGTAGAACACGAAGAAGTGCGCCGCAACCTTCGGCACGCCGAGGGTAATGAGGATCGGCGCGCAGGTGGAGGCCATGATGCAGTAGTTCGCAGTCGTCGGCACGCCCATGCCGAGCACGATGCAGCACAGCATGGTCAGCGCCAGCGCAATCAGCATGGAGAGCGTGGGATTCGGAATTGCCCGGCTGATGGCGACCACGCCGCTGATGAGCTTGGAGGCCAGACCGGTAACGGTAATGCAGCCCGCGATGATACCGGCCATGGAGCAGGCCACGGCAACCGTAATGCTGCCCTTTCCGCCCGCTTCCAGCGCGCTCAAAATCATGGAGCCGGTCTTCTTCGCGGTTGTGGCTGTCGCCGCCCATACGCGCTGATGCGCTGCGGCGCTCTCCCGGATGGTGCCGATCAGGCTGACCGCAATCGCCACAAGGATGGCGATCGACGCGGAGTATTGCAGGGAGCGGATGTTGGCCGTGACCATCCACACGAGGATAATCAGCGGCAGCAGCAGATACAGCTCCCGCGCAAGCTTCCGGAACGGTGTCAGCTCCGCGCGCGGAATACCCTTCAGCCCCAGCTTTTTCGCCTCCAGATGGACGGAGATGAAGATGCCGGAAAAGTACAGCACAGCCGGCAGGATGGCCCACAGCGCCACCTCGCCATACGTCACACCCATGTACTCCGCCATCAGGAACGCGGCCGCGCCCATGATCGGCGGCATGATCTGGCCGCCGGTGGAGGCCGCCGCTTCCACCGCGCCCGCAAACTCAGGCTTGTAGCCGGTGCGCTTCATCATCGGAATCGTGACGGAGCCGGTGGTCACAGTGTTGCCGACCGAGGAGCCGGACACCATGCCGCACAGCGCCGAGGAGATGACCGCGACCTTGGCCGGACCGCCGCTGGCCCAGCCGGCAATGGAGTTTGCCAGATCAATGAAGAACGCGGAGATGCCGGTCCGCTCCAAAAACGCGCCGAAAATGATGAACACGGCAATGAACTTGGCGCACACCTGAACCGGCGTTGCCAGCACGCCGGACGTGCCGTAAAACAGCGTATAGATGACGCGGGCGAGCACCTGCATGAACGTCTGCCCGGCAGACATCATGCTTGCGAAGGTGTACACCAGCAGCGCACCGACCACCACAAGGATGGGCAGACCCACGCAGCGGCGGCACAGCTCCGCCAGACACAGAATGCCGACGACGCCCACCGCAATGTAAAACGGGGTCATCTTCGCGGCGCTGGTCAGAACCTTGACCAGCGAGGAATAGGTTGCGCAATAGTAAAAGAACGCCGCCGCGCCGAGCACCATCAGGACGATGTCGTACCACGGCAGCGAATTGGGCTTGACGTGGTGCTTGCTGGCCGGGTAGGTCAGATAGCCCATGACGACGATCAGCCCGAGGAACGCCGTCAGCCGGATTTCCAGCGCTGCCGTACTGAACAGCGTGGACCAGATGCAGTAGAGCGAAAACAGCGCCGTCACCAGCGTGATGACAAGTTTCGGGATACCTTCCCACACACGGGTGGCGGACTCCCGGTCATACTTGCGCATGACGGCATCCATATCATCCGCTGCGGGTGCGCCCGCCGGTGCAGTCGCCTTTTTCTTTGGATCAGACATAGGGGGAAAACCTCCATTCGGGTAAAGCCGCCGGTAAAGACGGCAGACTACGGTACCGAGACCGGCACCGTAGTCGAAACACGCATAAATATTCCGGAAAGATTACTTGGAAGCGTAGGTGTCCGCCGTAATGACAGCCTCGCTGTAGTACGGGGAGGACTCCAGCAGCTTCGCGGAGTGCTCCGCATCCAGGCTGACGAGATAGACGTTACCGGCCGTTGCAAGGTCAACAATCGCCGTGGTAGGCGCACCGGCGACGATGAACGCAGCATCGATCTTACCGTCCTTCAGACCCTCAGCGGAATCGCCGAAGTTCAGATACTTCGCGGAAATATCGTCCTCGGTCAGGTCGTAAGCGCCGAGCACGTCAATGGCGTTGAAGTACACACCAGAGCCGGATGCACCGATGGAGACGTTCTTGCCGGCAAGATCCGCAACGGTCTTGATGTCCGGGTTGGTGGTGACGATCTGCACCTGCTCCATGTAGAGCGCGGCAACAACCGAGAAGCCCTCAACCTTTTCTTCAAACAGGCGCTCCCCGTTGTAGGCGTAGCTCATAACGTCGGTCTGGACGAAGCCCAGCTGCGCGTTGCCGGCCGCCATATCCTCAATGTTTGCCTGAGAGCCGCCGGAGGTAATGGCAGTCACGTTAAAGTCCGCGTTCTTGCTGGAGACATAGCTGGACAGCACGCCGCCAAATGCGTAGTAAGTACCAGATTCGCCGCCGGTGGTGAAGGTCAGATTGTTGTACGGAGTGCCGGTGCCGGCGCCTTCCTTAATGGAAGCGACCTCAATGCCCTTTTCCTTAAAATACTTCGCAGCGCCCGGGTGATACGGCACGGAAGTCATGGAAGCGGCGTACTCAAGGCTCAGCTCTTTGCCCTTGCCGTGCTGCTCCCCGATCTCTGCGGTGTTCTCAAAAATGCTGGAAACAAACGCATAGATCTGATCTTCGGGAACGTCGTCGCGCGCGATGACAACAGCGCCGACAGCAACGGTGTTGGTATCGGTCGGGGCCGCAGAGCCGCTATCCGTCGGCTTGGGGTCTTCGTTCTTTTCGCCGCAGGCGCACAGTGCGAACACCATGACCAGCGCCAGCAGCAAAGCTACATACTTTTTCATATCATTCTCTCCTTACACAGTTGAACTTCTTTGAATAATCCCGATCAAAAAAATTCATTATATTCGCATTATATCTTATATACGTTCCATTTTCAAGCTAAAAATGAAATATTCGCGATTAAAATCTGCAAAAGCTTTCGCGCGCTACTGCATTTTTTCGAGACTTTTCTCCACATTTCGTTCGTGTGTAACCATCTTCACCGCGTCAGGATGAACTTGCTTTGCTCCATTTTCGCGCCTGCATGCCTCCTTTTTCGAACCGAGCGGGTTATGCAGGGGCTTTCAAAACGGCAAAAAAAGCGCCGGTCTGCGCAAAACTTACGCAAACCGGCGATAGGCCCGGAAGGTCAGTCGTCCTCCGGTGCGACCTCCACAAGCACCTTCTCCACGCGCAGGCCGTCCATGGCCAGCACCGTGACGGTGAGATTTTCATATTGGAAGCTGTCGCCCTGCTTGGGGAACGCGCCGAAACGCTCGATCGTCCAGCCGCCGACGGTGGCGCTGTCGGTGTCCAGCGCTTCCTCGTTCCAGCCGAGCAGCTCCAGAAAGTCGGAGATGACCATGTCGCCGTCCAGCTCATAGACGCCACACCCGCGCTCGACGACCTCGTCCTCGACCACGTCCGTCTCGTCCCAGATCTCGCCCACGATCTGCTCCAGCACGTCCTCCATGGTAATCACGCCGAGCGTGCCGCCGTATTCATCCGTCACGACGGCGAGATGCTTTTTCTGCCGGCGCAGCTCCGCGAGCACGCTCGGCAGCTTCATAGTCTTGTACACGAAGCACGGCTCGATCAGCATACTGCGCAGATCGACGGGCGCGGGCGCAGCGTCCGCCTCCACCACATCGTCCAGTACCGCGCGGTAAAAACGGTTCAGATACAAAAAGCCGATGATGTTGTCCACGCTGTCCTCATACACGGGCAGGCGGGAATAGGGCGTGGTTTCCACGGTGGCGAGAATTTCGCTCCAGTCGTCGTCCACGTCGATGGCGACCATGTCCACGCGCGCGGTCATGGCCTCGCTCGCGCTCACATCGGAAAAGTCCAGCGCCGCCTGCAGCAGCTCGGAGCGCTCTTCATCGAGCACATCCTCGTCCTCCGCCGTTTCGATGATGGACTGCAGCTCCTGCGAGGCCGCATCCTCCGGATCCTCATCCGGCCGCTCGCCGCGCAGCGGCAGCGTGATGAGCTTCACCAGCCCCACCACGAGCAGAATCACCGGCGAGAGCACGATGGTCAGCGCGCGGATCACGTAGGCAAAGCGCAGCGACAGGCCGTTTGCGTTCTGCTTGGCGAGGATCTTGGGGATAGTCTCGCCGAAGATGATGACCAGAATGGTCAGAATCACGGTCGCAAGCCACGACCAGTCGTCCGTGCCCGAGAGCAGCAGCGCAATGACAGACGCCAGCGACGACGCGCCGATGTTCACCAGATTGTTGCCGATGAGAATGGCGGACAGCGCCCGGTCGAAATTGCTGACGATGGCATACGCCGCCTTGGCGCGTCTGGAGCCGTCCTCCATCGCGTTTTCCAGCCGCATGTGGTTGGAGGAGGAATAGGCCATTTCCGACGCGGAGAAAAACGCCGACAGCGCGATGAGCGCCGCGAGCGCTACGAAGTACCAGATCATGCCCCGGCACCCCCTTCCGCCGGTTCCGGCAGCACGCGCACGACGAGCTTGACGATGCGCTTTTGCTTCATGCCGGAGATGCGCACCTCCAGCTCGTGATAGCGGAAGACGTCGCGCTCCTTCGGAATGTCGGCAAACTGCTCATACGTCCACTCGCCGAGCAGCTTATACTGCAATTCCTCATCGTCCTCCGGATCCTCGAAGCCGAGCCGGTCGAACACCTCGCCCACCGTCAGCTCCGCGTCCGCCTCGAAGCGGCCGCCGCCGAGCGGCACAAAGCTCTCCTCCACCAGATCGTCCTCGTCCCAGATCTCGCCCACCAGCTCCTCCACAATGTCCTCCACCGTAACGATGCCGAGCGTCCCGCCGTAGTTGTCGGTGACGATGGCAAGGTTCATCTTGCGGCGGCTCATTTCGGGGAGCAGGTCGTCAATGTCCTTACTGTGGTGCACAAACATCGCCTCGTCCAGCAGCGGACGGATGTCCTGCACCGGCCCGTGATTGGCGATGCAGGCCTTGATGTACTTGCGGATCTGCAAAATGCCGATGATGTTATCGACGCTGCCCTCATACACGGGCAGGCGGCTGTGCCGCTGCTCGCGGATGTAGTCCATGATCTCCTCCGGGCTGTCCTCCACGTCCACGGCGGCGACGTCCACGCGCGCGGTGAGCACGCTCTCAACCGGGATGTCCGCAAACTCCAGCGCGGAGCTCATCAGCTCGCCGCGCTCGGCGGTGATCTCGCCCTCATCGGTCATGTTCTCGATGATGTCGTACAGCTCATCCTCCGTCACCGTGATCTCCGGTCCGCGGTGCGTGAGCTTCGCCGCGCCCTCGCCGATCTTGGTCAGCACATAGGAAAGCGGCGTAAAAATGAGCATAAAAAAGCACAGCGAATCAGCAGTTGCCAATGCCAACCGCTCGCTGTATTTTTTTGCGATGCTCTTCGGGAGCATCTCCCCTATGAAGAACACGACGATCGTAGTCACCAGCGTACCGATGGTCACGGCGGACACCCCCCACCTGCGCGTCACCAGCACCGTGACATACGCTGCGGTGGTGAGATGGATGATATTCGTGCCGATCAGAATGGTGGAGATCGCCTTGTCAAAATTGTCTAATACGTACAGTGCCTTTTCTGCGTGGCGGGAGCCGCGCTCCGCACGCGCCTTGATTCGGATTCGACTGACCGAAGCAAACGCTGTCTCCATCAGCGCGAAGTAGGCCGCGCCGCAGAGCAGCAAAAGAATTATGAGGCCGGACAATCGACTGCCCTCATCCATAACGGATCATCACACTCCTGATTGGTTCCCTGCGCCGGGGGCGCCGGCGCAGTCCATTTTCCGCATCCAGTAAGGATGCAATTAGCGTTACTATACCATACGCAGCAGCCGCCGTCAATCTATTTCACGACGACATTCTCCGCGCCAGCGATCTCCCGCAGCTCCTGCACAAACGCCTCGTGGATGAGACAGTTCGCCCCGGCGCGCTTGCCGGTGTCCTCGAAATACAGCACGAGTCGCTCCTGACCGGGGAACATTTGCAGCACCAGCTCGATGCGGTGCATTTCCGGGCAGTCCCGCCCCGGCAGACGCACCCAGAGCCGGCGCGGCTGCTGCGGCGCGGGCGGAGCCGGCTGCTCCTGCGCGCGCAGAGACGCCTCCTCCAGCGGGCGGATGGAATCCACCATGAGCTGCGGCTCCTTCTCGTCGCGCACGGAGATGCGCCCGGCGATCAGCAGCGGTGCGTTGTCGCGGATATACCCGCCGCCCTGATCGAGCGCCTTCTGAAACGCGATCAGCTCCATGCTGCCGGAGTCGTCCTCAAGCTGGATATACGTCATGAGCGTGTTGCTGCGCGTGGTGCGCGTCCTGCTGCCCGTCACGATGCCCGCGACGGTGACGCGCTGGTTATCGCGGAAGCGGTGCGCGCCGTCCTCCGCTGCGAAGTCGCTCAAAATCGCGCCGATCGGCGCCGCGCCTGCGCGGTGCGCCAGCTCCCGGTATTCGTCCATCGGGTGCCCGGAGAGATACAGCCCCGTCGTCTCGCGCTCCATGGCCATGATCTCCTGCCGCGTAAACTCCGCCACGTCCGGCAGCACCAGCGCGGCGGGCGCGGGCACGTCGTCCTGCTCGCTGTCGAGCGCCATACCGAACAGATCCATCTGCCCGGCGATGTTGGTGCGCCCCTCGGCGGCCACGCCGTCGAGCACGCGGTCAAGCACCTGCATGAGCGCCTTGCGCTTGTAACCCATGCTGTCGAAGCACCCGGCGCGGATGAGACTTTCCACCGCGCGGCGGTTCAGCTCGTGCCCGTTCATGCGGCGGCAAAACTCGTCAAACGCCGTGAAGGGGCCGTTCTGCTCGCGCTCGCGCATGAGCGACTGAATGAAGCCGCGCCCGATGTTCTTGATCGCCACCAGACCGAAGCGCAGATTCCCGCCTGCGACGGTGAAGTCCGCGTCGGACTCGTTCACGTCCGGTGGCAGCAGCCGGATGCCAAGCTCCCGGCATTCGGCGATGTATTCCGCCACCTTTGTGCTGCTGTCGAGCACACTCGTGAGCAGCGCCGCCATGTATTCGCGCGGATAATGGCGCTTCATGTACGCCGTGCGGTAAGCGACGATGGCGTACGACACCGCGTGCGCCTTGTTGAAGGCGTAGCTTGCAAAGTCCAGAATCTCGTCGTAGATACTGTTGGCCACGTCCTCCGGCACGCCGTTTGCCACCGCGCCGCAGATGTTTCTCGACGCGTCGCCGTGAATGAATGCCTCGCGCTCCTTTTTGATCTCCTTTTCCTTCTTTTTCGACATCGCGCGGCGGATCAGGTCGGCCTGACCGAGCGAGAAGCCCGCGAGCTTCCGGAAAATTTCGATGACCTGCTCCTGATACACGATGCAGCCGTAGGTGACGGAGAGAATCGGCTCAAGCAGCGGGTGCTTGTAGGCAATCTTGTCCGGGTGCGCGGAGCACTCCAGAAAGCGCGGGATGCTGTCCATCGGCCCGGGACGGTAGAGCGCGATCACGGCGGTGATGTCCTCAATGCTCTTGGGCTTGAGTCCCGTGCACACGCCGGTCATGCCCGTGCTTTCGAGCTGGAACACGCCCTCCGTGCGCCCGGCGGCGAGCATCTCGAACGTCGCTTTGTCGTCCTCCGGGATCTGCTCCACGGCGAAGCCCGGCACGCTGCGGCGCACCAGCCGCGCCGCGTCCTCCAGCACGGTGAGGTTGCGCAGGCCGAGAAAGTCCATCTTCAGCAGCCCCAGCTCCTCCAGCGTCGTCATCGGGAACTGGCAGACCACGGACTCGTCGTTTTTCGCCAGCGGCACATATTCGTACACCGGCTTTTCCGTGATGACCACGCCCGCCGCGTGCGTGGAGGCGTGGCGCGGCATCCCCTCCAGGGCGCGCGCCGTGTCGATCAGCTTGTGCAGCCGCTCGTCGGAGTCGTACATCTCGCGCAGCGGCTTGGAGAGCTTCAGCGCCTCGTCCAGCGTCATATTCAGCGTGCTGGGCACCTGCTTGGCCACCGCGTCCGTCTCCGCATACGTGAGATTCAGCGCGCGCCCCACATCGCGGATGGCGGCTCTGGCCGCCATGGTGCCGAACGTGACGATCTGCGCCACGTGGTCGGAGCCGTATTTCCGGTTTACATAATCTATGACCTCGCCCCGGCGGTTCACACAGAAGTCCACGTCGATATCCGGCATACTCACGCGCTCGGGGTTCAAAAAGCGTTCAAAATACAGGCTGTATTTCATCGGGTCCACGTCCGTGATGTCGAGACAGTAGGACACGACGCTGCCCGCCGCGCTGCCGCGTCCGGGGCCGACGGGGATCTTCTGGCTCTTGGCGTAGCCGATGAAGTCGCTCACGATGAGGAAGTAGTCCACGAACCCCATCCGGCGGATCATGTTCAGCTCATAGTCGAGCTGGCGGCGCACCTCCGGCCGGCCGTCGCCGTAGCGGCGCTGGAAGCCCTCGTTGCAGCGCTTTGTGAGATAGGCGTCGCTGTCGCTCTCGCCCGCAGGCAGGAGAAAGCGCGGCAGGTGATAGTGGCCGAAGGTGAAGTTAAAATTGCAGCGCTCGGCGATCTTCTGCGTGTTGTCCGCCGCCTCCGGGAGTTCCGGAAACAGCGCGCGCATCTCGTCTTCGCTCTTGAGATAAAATTCGTCGTTGGCAAAGCGCATCCGATCCGGGTCGTCCACGGTCTTGCCCATCTGAATGCACATGAGCACGTCCTGATAGTAGGCGTCCTTCCGCTCCAGATAGTGCGCGTCGTTCGTCACAACGACGGGGATGCCCGTCTCCCGGTGGATGCGCAGCATCCCTTCTGCTGCCTGCGCCTCGTCCGCAAGGCCGTGGTTCTGCAGCTCCAGATAGAAATTGTCCGCGCCGAAGAGCGCAGACAGCTCCAGTGCCTTGGCCTTCGCGCCCGCATAGTCGCCGCGCAGCAGCATGCGCGGGATCGCACCCGCGATGCAGCCGGAAAGGCAGATCAGCCCCTCGGCGTGTTCGTGCAGCAGCGGCCAGTCGATGCGCGGCTTGATATAAAACCCTTCCGTGAACGCGGCGGACACAAGATAGCACAGGTTGCGGTAGCCCGTCTCGTTTTGGCAGAGGAGGATCAGGTGCGTGTATTCGCTGTCCACGCCGTACTCCCGGTCGGTGCGGCCGCGCGGCGCGACGTATACCTCACAGCCGATGATCGGCTTGAGTCCCGCCGCGCACGCCGCTTTGTAAAACGCGACCGCGCCGTACATCACGCCGTGATCCGTGATCGCCACCGCGCTCTGACCCAGTTCCTTTGCGCGCGCGATGAGCCGCTCGATGCGGCACGCGCCGTCGAGCAGGCTGTATTCACTGTGTACATGCAGATGTGTAAACGCCATAACGACTCCTTATTCGTCCTCCGGGTGAAACTCCACAATCTTTTTCAGCCGGTAGCTCAGGCAGCTTTTCGTCACCGGCGGGTAGGACAGCACGGCGAGATCGGCCAGGCTGGCCTCGGGATTTGCAATGCGCAGCAGCGCCGCCTCCTGCAGCTTCTCCGGCAGCGCGTCCAGCCCGTATTCCCGCTCGATGCGCTTGATGGCGTCGAGCTGCTCCTGCGCCGCTGCGACCACCTTATCCGCGTTCGCGGTGTCGCAGTTGACCTTGCGGTTGATGGAATTGTTCATCGACTTCTCCACCTTGGCGGACATGATGCCCATGGCCGCGTGCGACGCGCCGAGCGTCGTGAGCAGATCTTCAATGGCCTCCGACTTTTTGAAATAGAGGATGTAGTTCCCGCCCCGGCTGATCTCGCGCGGCTGAAAGCCCATCTCCGCAAGGATGGAATACGCCTCGCGGCTGACGCTGTAGTGCGCGGTGATCAGCTCCAGATGATAATTTTTGCTCGGGTCGGTCACGCTGCCGCCCGCGAGAAACGCCCCGCGCAAAAACGACACGCGGCAGCACTCCTCCTCCAGCACGCCGAGGTTGATGTGGTGCGAGAGGGTGCGGCCGGCTTCCGCACCGAAGGCGGAGAAAATGACTTCGATCGCAGCCGGGTCCGTGATGGTCAGCACAAAGCGGCCGCCGGACTTCTCCGCATCCGCGTCGAACGGCACGCCGAACGCGCGGTGAAACAGCTTGGGCAGCCGCGCGGCGAACGGCTCGCTCGCCGTGACGATGCGGATCTCCCGCGGGGTGTATGTATGACTGTAGAGCAGCACGCCGTAGGCCTCCGCCACCGCGCAGCAGCGGCGCGAGACCGGCGCGCGGCACAGCTCGGCTTTCACTTCGGATGAAAAAGACATGGCTTCCTCCGGGTCAATCGTAAATTTGCGTCTCCGCGCGGGCGCGGTAGAGCCACATCAGCTCGCGCGCGAGCGCCTCCGGATCGTGGCGCACCAGATCGCCCGTGACGCGCGCGACCGGTGCGTGGAAAATCTCCACGCCGAGCTGCGTCGTGCACGCCGGGTCGAGCCGCACCGGCTCCGCGCCCTCGGCGGCGTACTTCTGCAGCACCGGCTCCGGGATCGGGCTGCTGTTGGCCAGACACAGCGAGAACAAATGCTCGCCGGAGTGGTCGAACAGCGCGCGGATGTGGTCGGCGGCGGTGTAGCCCTCCGTCTCCCCGTCCTGCGTCATGACATTTAATACATACGCCTTCAGCGCGGGCGACTCCGCCACCGCGCGCGCCACGCCGTCGGTGAGCAGGTTCGGCAGAATGCTGGTGTAGAGACTGCCGGGGCCGATCACGATGAGGTCGGCCGCACGGATTGCCTCCAGCGCTTCGGGCACGGCAGCGGGCCGCTCCGGCTCCAGATACACGCGGGCGATGCGCCGGTCGGCTCCGTGCTTCATCCCGGCGATCTTCGATTCGCCGACGACGGTGGCGCCGTCGTCAAACTCCGCGATGAGCCGGACGTTTTCGTTCGACACGGGAAGCACCCTCCCGGTAATGGCGAGCACGTCGCTCATGCGGCGCACGGCCTCCTCAAAGCTGACGGACATATCGTTGAGCGCCGCGAGCATGAGATTGCCTAGACTCTGCCCCGTGAGACGGCCCTCGGAAAAGCGGTAGCTCATGAGCCGCTCCATGGTCGGCTCGGTGTTTGCAAGCGCGCAGATGCAGTTGCGCACGTCGCCCGGCGGCGGCATACCGAGTTCCCGGCGCAGCACGCCGGAGCCGCCCCCGTCGTCCGCCACGGTGACGATGGCGGTGATACGGCCCGTATAGCGCTTGAGCCCGCGCAGCATGGTCGAAAGCCCCGTTCCGCCGCCGATGGCGACGACGCGGGGCTGCGACGGAAAGTAGCGTTTGCCGTCCATATCAGCTCTTGCTCAGGTCGCGGTTGACGAGCCGGACGTCCTCGTCCCGCTCCGCCAGGTGATCGGCCAGCGCCTTGGCCACGGCCACGCTGCGGTGCCGCCCGCCGGTGCAGCCGATGCCGATCGTCACGGCATAGCGCCCCTCCTCGGCATACTGCGGCAGGAGAAAGTCGATCATGCCGGTCAGCCGGTTGAGGAAGTCCTTCGCCGTGTCGCTGCGCAGGACGTAGGTCTGCACCGGCTCGTCCATGCCGGACTGCGGCCGCAGCTCCTCCACGTAATACGGGTTCGGCAGAAAGCGCACGTCGAACACCAGATCCGCGTCCATCGGGATGCCATACTTAAAGCCGAAGGACACGACGTTCACCAGAATGTCGCGCCGCTTCTGGTCGCCGACGAAGAAGCCGTAGATCCGGTGCTGCAGCATGGCGAGCGTCAGTCCCGTGGTGTTGAGCACATAATCCGCGCGCTCGCGCACGGGGCGCAGCAGCTCCGCCTCGCGCCGCACGGCCTCCTGAATGGAGCAGCCGTCCGACGCCAGCGGGTGCGGCCGGCGCGACTCCTTGTAGCGCTGGACGATCGTGCCCTCGTTCGCCTCGACGTACAGAATGCGGTAGTGCACGCCCATGCAATACAGCTCGTCGAGCGCGTCGAACAGCTCCGTGAAGCTCTCCTGCCCGCGGATGTCCGTCACGAGCGCGACGCGCTCATACCGCCCGCGTGTGGCAAGGCACAGCTCCGCGAACTTCGTCAGCAGCGCAGTCGGCAGATTGTCCACACAGTAAAATTCCAAATCCTCCAGAACGTCCGCCGCGCGGCTCTTCCCCGCGCCGGACAGCCCGGAAATAATCAAAAAATCCATAATCAGCCTCGAATGATCTTTACTTCTGTTTCCAGCTCGATGCCCGACGTGCGCAGCACCTCGGAGCGGATGTGGTCGATCAGGCGCAGAACATCGTCAAACGTTGCGCCGCCGCGGTTGACCACAAAGCCCGCGTGCTTTTCGGACACCTGCGCCCCGCCTATGGCATAGCCCTTCAGCCCCGCCTGCTCGATGAGCGCGGCAGCATAGCCGCCCGCAGGCCGCTTGAACGTGCTGCCGGCGCTCGGCAGCTCCAGCGGCTGGCTGGCGCGGCGCTTTTCGCTCAGCTCCGCCATCCGCGCGCGGATGGCCGCCGGGTCGCTGTGCGTGAGACGCAGCGTGCTCGCAAGGATCACCGCGCCCGTGTCGGAAAACCGGCTGTGCCGGTAGCCGAAGTCGTGCGCCGCGCCGTGCACCTCGCGCAGCTCCAGCGACTCGTCGAGATACTGCGTCGTCACAACGATGTCCTTCATCTCGCCGCCATAGGCGCCCGCGTTCATGGACACCGCCCCGCCGAGCGAGCCGGGGATGCCGTGCGCAAATTCCATGCCGCCAAGCCCGCAGGCAAGCGCCGTCTGCGCCAGCCGCGCGAGCGGGATGCCGCAGCCGGCCTGCAGCGTGTCCGGCCCGGTCTGCCCGGCGCCGGCCATGCTGTCGCCCATCTGGATCACAATGCGGTTCAGCTCTGTGTCAGTCACGAGCAGATTCGTGCCGTTGCCGATGATGAGCGGCGTCACGTCTGCGCTGCGCAGGATGCGGCAGAGCGCCGCCGTCTCCTCTGCGGAGGACGGCTGCGCCAGTGCGCGCACCGGGCCGCCGATGCGGAACGAGCAGTGCGCGCGCATGGGTTCGTTTTCAAGGATGGTCAGCGCCGGGAGCTGCTCGCGCAGGCGGCGGACGACCGGATCAAGCTGATTCATAAAACACTCCTGTTGATGGATTTAAAATGCGACGCCGAGGTCGATGCTGCGGTCGTGCTCGTCGGCAAGCGTCTGGGCTGCGTTGTAGCCCATGTTTTTCTGGCGGTTGTTCATCGCGGCCAGCTCCAGAATCACGGCGAGGTTGCGCCCCGGCCGCACCGGAATCGTCACGCGCGGCACCTTCACGCCCATGATCTCGCAGTACTCCGTGCTGAGTCCCAGCCGGTCGTAGGCCCGGCCGTCCTCCCACGCCTCCAGATCCACCACAAGGTCGATGCGGCTCTCCGGCTTCACGGCGCCGACGCCGTAAATGCGCCGCGCGTCAATCACGCCGATGCCGCGCAGCTCCATGTAGTAGCGGATCATCTCCGGCGCGCTGCCCATGAGCGTCTTGCGCGACGTGCGCTTGATCTCCACCGCATCGTCGGCCACGAGCCGGTGGCCGCGTTTGATGAGCTCCAGCGCCGTCTCGCTCTTGCCGACGCCGGAGTCGCCCATGATGAGCACGCCCTCGCCAAACACCTCCACCAGCACGCCGTGCTGCGTCGTGCGCGGCGCGAGATAGTTGGAAAGCGCGGCGATGATGTCGGCCATGAACTCCGACGTGTCCTCCCGCGTAAGGAAGAGACTGCGGTCATACTTCTCCGCCATCTCCAGGCACTCCGGGAACGGATCCATCCCGTGGCAGATCACAAGCCCGATGATATTGTACCGCATGAACTGCTCAAAGCGGCTGCGCCGCTCCTCCGGCGAAAGCATCTCCAGATACGTGCTCTCCACGCGCCCGATGATCTGCAGGCGCTTCGGGTCGAAGTAGTTATAAAATCCGGCGAGCTGCAGCCCCGGCCGGTTGACGTCCGACGTCTCGATCATCCGCCGGTCATAGTCCGAGCAGGCGTGCAGAACCGTCAGCCCCTGCTCCTCAGCGATGGTTTTGAGCGGAACGGAATATTTGTGACTCATGCGCGTGTTCCTTTCTTCCTGAACGATCCTATTCCGAAGCACGGAACAGGCATTCCGATTTCTCAAATTCTACACCTATATTTTAACCAAACCGCGTACATTTGGCAATGGCTTTTCCATTTTCCCTGAAAAAACCGTCAGCAGCCGCCACCGTCGCCTGAAAAACACAGGAAATTTTGAAAAGGACTTGCATTTATCCCGTCCTTCTGCTATGATAGGAAAGCTGTTCTCGCAGACAACGAAACAAGGAGGTGCTTCAATCCATGGCAAAGTGTCAGTTTTGCGACAAGGGCGTGACGTTTGGCATTCAGGTGAGCCACTCTCACAGACGCTCCAACCGCACGTGGAAACCCAATGTGAAGCGCGTCAAGGCCATCGTGGACGGAACTCCGAAACACGTCTATGCATGCACCCGCTGCCTCCGCAGCGGCAAGGTCACCCGCGCTGTGTGAATTGCATAAATTGCACCGAACAAGGCTCGCCTCGAAAAGGCGAGCCTTTTTCGTGCGCCGCCTTGCGCATCCGGCAAAATCAGCGTATACTGCACGCAGAACCTGTGAAAGAAGGCAATCGTATGCTGAACACCACGCTCTGCTACCTGGAGCGGGACGGCAAATACCTGATGCTGCACCGCGTCAAGAAGAAAAACGACCTCAACCACGACAAATGGATCGGCGTGGGCGGGAAATTCGAGGCGGACGAAAGCCCGGAGGAGTGCCTGCTGCGCGAGGTGCGCGAGGAAACAGGACTCACGCTGACGGACTGGCGCTATCGCGGCATTGTCACGTTCGTGTCCGACATGTGGGAGTCGGAATACATGCACCTGTTCACGGCGGACGGCTTCACCGGCACGATGACCGACTGCGACGAGGGGACGCTGGAGTGGGTTGAGAAATCCGCCGTACCGTCCCTGCCCGGCTGGGAGGGCGACAAGATTTTTCTCCGCCTGCTCGCCGAGGATGCGCCGTTTTTCTCCCTGAAGCTCTGCTACGAGGGCGATACGCTCACCTACGCCGCGCTGAACGGGAAACAACTTCCATAATCAAGCGTCCGGAGACCGGCAGACACACTCGTCTGCCGGTCTCCGGGCTTTTGTCATCTTTCTTTTCTGCCGGCGCCCTTCTGCTGGGCGAGCTGCTTTTGCATCTGGCCGCACTGCCGGTTCAGCTCCTCAACCGAGGCCTGAAGCTCCTCAAGTTGTTTGCTCAAGGGCTTGAGACTCCTTTTGATCTCCCGGGCCACGACCGACTGGTAGAACGTATACTGCACGATCGTCTTTCCGATCGCCGCTGCCGCCGCCAGTCCGCCTGTGATTGCCGCCGCCCGCTGCACTTTCGGATTTTTGATAAGCTGCAGCGCAACCGCTTTCGGGTCAACCTTCCGCGGATGCCCGGCAGCGAGCGCCGCCATTTCCTTACCGGCGCTGATCGTCTGCTGCAAGCTGTGCGTCCCCTGCCCGACCGCTTTCAACGTTTCTTTCATAACACGCTCTCCCCCATTTTGATCCAAAATTGGATTTTGGTCTATTTTACACGCACCGCCGCGCACATGCAAGCGATATCTCTTTTTTCACAGCCCGCCTGTCATCCCTTTTATTGCAGGAGCCGCGAAATCTGTG
Organism: Oscillospiraceae bacterium; assembly: GCA_018265835.1. Lineage (GTDB taxonomy): Bacteria > Bacillota > Clostridia > Oscillospirales > Oscillospiraceae > CAG-103. The sequence goes on from JABLYK010000024.1 coordinate 21,004, forward strand.
CGGCAGCGGCCTGAACGCGCGTGCGGTTCGTCTCCTCGTTTGCAAGCATACGGGTCGTGGGGCCAGAGACGCTGATTGCGGCAACGGCACGGCCGGAGCGGTCCCGCACCGGCGCGGCAAAGCACGTGAGCCCGGGGATGCACTCCTCGCGGTCGGCGCTCCAGCCCTGCGCGCGGATGGTTCGCAGCGCGTCGAGCAGCGCCTCGGGCGAGCAGAGGGTGCTGTCCGTCAGGCGGGCGAACTCCGCGGTGCGGAGATACTGCTCCACCGCCGTGCGCGGCTGAAAGGCCAGGATTGCCTTGCCCGTGGCGGTATGGTGCGCAGCGTACCGGCGGCCAATCTCCACATCCATATGCAGCGGCGACTGCGGCACGCCCTTGTCGAGGAAAATCACGCTCGTTCCCCCGTCCATGACCACAAGGTGCGACGTTTCGCCGCAAAGCTCCGCCAGCCGGATGAGCTGCGGGCGGGCGTAGCTGATGAGCTCCGTGTGCGAGTACGCGAGCTGGCCGAGCGAAAACAGCTTCATGCCCAGCCGGTAGCGCCCCTGCTCCGTTTTGATGAGGTAGCCGTTTTCCTCAAACGTCGTGAGAAAGCGAAAGGCCGTGCTGCGGTTCATCCCCATCAGCGCCGCCACGTCGCCGGGGCCAAGCTCCTGCCGCCCATAAAACAGGTCCAGCACCTTGAGCGCCTTGTCCACCGACTGCAGCGTGTACTTCCCCGCGTCTTTGTTTCCGTCCACAAAACGCACCTTCCTTTCGGAATCAGTGTACCCGTTCCACCGCAGCTTGTCAAGTCCCGCAAAAAAGTGCTTGACACGCGCGAAAAATGGTGCTATATACTATCCACTTCAGGCGGAGCGGCAAAATTGCCATGCAAAACGCGGCACATAAAAACGCCGGCTTTCGTTGCAGCATAGGAAACGAAGCGCTCCGGCAGATACGAAACAAGTTCAGGAAAGGTGGAACGGTATGAAAGAAATTCGGCTTCATGGCCGCGGCGGTCAGGGCGTTGTGAAGGCATCGCACATCGTCGTCAAAGCCGCCGTGAAAGGACACAGTTACGGCCAGTTCATCCCCTTTTTCGGCGTAGAGCGCAAGGGCTCGCCCGTGTTCGGCTTCCTGCGGCTGTCTGAACAGCCCATCCGGAGGAAAATGCAGGTCTACAACCCGGACATTCTGGTGATCTTTGACGATACGCTGGTGCATCTGCCCGCAACCTACGCCGGTCTGAAAGAGGGCGGCACGGTCATCATCAACTCCACAAAAACCGCCGGGGAGCTGGGCGTCCCCAAAACGGCGGGCGAGGTCGCCATCGTGGACGCGACCGGCATTTCGGTGGCGCTTTTCGGCAAGAACGTCCCCAACACGTCCATGCTGGGCGCGCTGGCCAAGGTCACCGGCCTTGTGGACAAAGCGCTGCTCTTTGACGAAATTGAGGCGACCTTCGGCGCGCAGAACCGGCTCGCCGCCGAGACGGCGTATGCGCAGGTCGTCGTAGAAAAGAACGCATAAGGAGGCGCACAGATGTCTGATCGAACGCATGTAACCCCTCTGGGCAATGACGGCATGTACATTCTGGACACCGCAAGCTGGCGGATTGTCCGGCCGGTCATGGACAAGGAAGCCTGTGTCAACTGTGGTGTGTGCATGGGCTACTGTCCGGTGAACGCCATTTCCAGAGATGAAAACAAGGTATTTCACATTTCGTATGACTACTGCAAGGGCTGCGGCCTCTGCGCTGCGGAGTGCCCGAAGCAGGCCATCCGCATGGTTCCGGAAGGAGGAAAACATTGATGGGCACGATCCAAGCTATGACCGGCAACACCGCCGCTTACACCGGCGCGAACCTTTGCCGCCCCGATCTTATCGCGGCGTATCCCATTACCCCGCAGTCCTCCGTCGTGGAGGGCCTTGCGGATCTGGTCTACAACGGAAAGCTGGACGCCAGCTTTGTGCAGGTGGAATCCGAGCACTCGGCCATGAGCGTCGTACAGGGCGCCGCTGCAGCCGGGGGGCGTGTGTTCACCGCCACCAGCGCACAGGGTCTGGCGCTCATGTACGAGCCTTATTTCCGGATGTCCACCCTGCGCATCCCCATGGTCATGGCGCTGGCCACCCGCGAGATGACGTCTCCGGAGACGATCTGGAGCGGCCAGCAGGACGCCATGAGCGTGAGAGACGCAGGCTGGATCCAGATGTTCTGCGAGACCAATCAGGAAATTCTCGATATGATGATTCAGGCCTACAAAATCGCCGAGGACCCCAGAGTCCACATCCCTGTCAACGTCTGTTACGACGGCTTCTACAGCTCCCACCTGATCGAGGGGCTTGACGTCCCCTCGCAGGAGGAGGTTGACGCGTTTCTGCCGCCATACACGGTCGGCGCCTACCTCGATCCGCGGCAGCCGCAGGCGCTCGATCCCCTGACGCCGGGCGACCTGATGATGAAATTCCGCAAAAACCATCTGGACGCCATGGCTGCCACGCTGGACGTTCTGGAGGAGGTCGATGCTCAGTTTGCCGCCGCGTTCGGCCGCTCCTACGGCGGCGCGCTGGAAGAATACCGCTGCGAGAACGCCGACGTGGTTCTCATCACCATCGGTGGCATGTCCGGCACCGGCAAGGACGCCGTGGACGAAGCCAGAGAAAATGGCGTCAAGGCCGGTCTGATCAAGCTCCGGTTTGTCCGCCCCTTCCCCGCAAAACGTCTCGCGCAGGCGCTCGCCGGCAAAAAGGCGTTCGCCGTCGTAGACCGCAGCGTCTGCTTCGGTTGGAGCCAGGGTCCCATGTATGTGGAAACCAAGTCCGCCATTGCGGACGTGAACGAGAAGTTCTGCCACTTCAGCGCCATTGGCGGTCTGGGCGGCGCGGACATTTCGCTGGATCACATGCTCCGGTGCATCGAGCGTCTGGAGCAGCAGAAACATGAGCCGGGCGAGCACGAAACGCTCTGGCTCATGCAGGACTGAGGAGGGAAACAGAATGAGCTATCTTGATGTTCTGAGCGAATCGAAAAATGTCATGACGCCCGGCTCCTCGGCCTGTCAAGGCTGCGGCGGCGAGCTGATTCTCCGCAGGGTCATGCAGATTGCCGGAAACAACAGCGTGTTTGCCGTGCCGCCCGGATGCATGGCGGGCGCAGGCGTGGACGGCTGGAGCTATGCCAACGGCTGCACCGCCCCCATCCACATCACCCTGCTGGACAACACTGCCGCCTTCCTGTCCGGCGTCAGCGAAATGTACCAGCGCAAGGGCCGCCCCGATGTGAACATCGTTGCCATCGCCGGAGACGGCGCGACCGCCGACTGCGGCTTCCAGAGCCTTTCCGGCGCGGCGGAGCGCGGCGCCAAAATGCTCTATGTCTGCTATGACAACGAGGGCTATATGAACACCGGCTTCCAGAGAAGCTCCACCACGTCCCACGGCTCCAGCACCTCCACCACCCCGGCGGGCGCCGCCATCAACGGCAAGGAGCAGCAGCAGAAGTACGTGCCGCTCATCATGGCGATGCACAACATTGCATACTGCGCAACGGCGTCGCCGTCCAATATGGCGGATCTCGTCGCCAAGATTCAAAAGGGGCTGGCCGCCAGCAAGCGTGGCTTTGCCTATCTGCACGTGTTCTCCCCCTGCCCGACCGGCTGGCGCTTCAGCCCCGACCAATCCATTGCAGTCGCAAGAAAAGCGGTCGCCTCCAACATGTTCCCCCTGTGGGAGATGGAAGACGGCAGGTATCGGCTCAGCGAGAACAAAAAGCCCATCACCGTTGCGGAATTTGCCAGGAGCGTCGGTAAGTTCTCCAGTCTCACGGAGGAGGATCTCGAGAGCATTCAGCGGCTTGTGGACGCGCACTATGCGCTGTTGCAAAAGCTGTCGGCAGACTGACATAGCAAGAAAAAACAGCCTGACCGCGGAGCGGTCAGGCTGTTTTTCGCTTGTGTATCGTTCGATGTACGGATACAACCTTAAAATTTCTGCAGCGGGGCGTACTTCTCATGCAGCTTTGCCTCGCGCTCGAGCTCTGCCTCGATCTTTCTGTGGCGTGTCCGGATCTGATCGTGGGTGTGCATATGCGGCACCTTGTACATATGGTTTTCCTCAACGGCCTCAAACAGGTACGGGCCGACGAATGCCGGGTTCATACCGTTGACGGTGATGTTCTTGTCGAACAGATGGCGGTAGTCCCAATAGCTGTCCGTGGCGTAGAACGGATCGCACGGCACGCTGTAATCCGCCGGGCGGTGCTCTTCACTGTTGTGGATATTGGTATACACGTATTCGGGGCAGAATACGCTCACGCCCATCATGCTGTAATCCGGATCATTCTCGGCGAGATCGCGCACGGACTCTGCGATGCAGACGGCAGCGTGCTTGCTGGACAGATATGCCGTGTTGTAGCGCAGGCCGGAAATCAGGCCAGCGATGGATGCGGTGAACAGGAAGTGGCAGGGGGTACCCTGCTTTTTGAAGATCGGCAGCACCTCGTGCACATAATAGGTCAGGCCGAGGACGTTGGTGTTCATGGCCCAGGCCCAGTCCTGAGGCGGATGGTTGTAAACCCAGCCGGCGGTGGCGATTCCTGCGTTTGCGAACATCAGATCCAGCTGGCCGTATTCCTGCATGACGCGCATGATGCTGAAGCGAACCTCTTCGTATTTGGTGACGTCGGTCTTGATGGTAACTACCTTCGGAGCGCCGGCCTTTTCGCAGATCGCTTTCGTCTCCTCCAGCCCCTCCGTGTTGATGTCAATGAGGGCGAGCTTCATGCCGCGCTTGGCAGCTTCTTCCGCGAACGCACGGCCAATTCCGGTGGCGGAACCGGTGATGGCAGCGACTTTATTTTTGAACTCTTTCATTTCGTGACTTCCTTTCTGTTGTAATATTGTTTGGAGCTTACGGGGTCAGGCGAGGCCCGGGAACAGGACACACATGAGCGTCACGGCGGCGGTACCGATGGCCGTTGCGATGACCGTAGTGACGAAAAGCGAAGGATACACTTCTCTGAGCTTCATGTGGCACATCGGGAGCAGCATCAGGATACTGCCGGAGTAAGGCATGGAGTCGAGCGTGGTCGCGGCGAAGGCAGACACACGGTGGATGGTGCTGGCCGACAGTCCGAGCGCCTGCAGCTTCGGCGCGATGATCGGCAGCGCGACGAGCTGGCCCGTGGAAGAGCCGCCGGTCAGCATGCACATGAGCGCCACGACGACCCAGCAGATGAGGATCGGCGCGATGTTGATGCCGGTGATGGCGTCGATCATGGTCTGGAACGCATCCGTGCTGGTGATGACGCCTGCAAAGCCGCAGATGGCGGCGACGGTCATCGTCATGGGCACGGAATCGACAGCGCCGCTGTTGAGCATGGCCTTGATGTCCTTGCCGCGCAGCTGCTTCCAGAACAGGAGAATGGACAGCGCGATCGAACACAGCAGGCAGATATTGATGTCAAGCTTCCCGACGTTGAACAGCAGGAACAGTGCGACCATCGGAATGAGCGCCACGAGAACCTTCGGCTTGCTGCCGGTGCTGTCGTATCTGGGGTCCTGCGGGTGAAGCTCAAAGTGCTCGCCGCGTTTGCGGGCACGGTTGATGAGCAGATTCATGATGGCCAGGATTGCAACAATCTCTGCCGCAGCACCTACCAGCCCGGGCACCAGCGCTACATCAGCGGCAGTGCCGAGGCAGGTCATGGCGGCCACGTTCGTAACCTGCGGGCTGCCCGGCATGGTCAGGGTGAAGGTGAAGGAACCCGCACCCAGAATGCCGAGAATGAATTTTTTGGGGATGTCGCAGCGTTCGAAAATGACCAGCGCGATCGGATACATGAGCACGATGACAACGCCGGCGATGATGCCGCCAAGGTTGAGGATGGTGCCGATGACCAGAATGACGGCCATGGCGATGAGGTTTTTGCCGGTGTTGCTCATGTTCTCCCGCAGCAGGAGATTCATGACGGCGTCGGCAATGGTATATGCAGCGCCGCTTTCCGTGTAGATCTTCGACTGCAGGCAGCCAAACAGGATCATGAAGAAAAATCCCTTGACCGCCGTGAACATACCGCTCACATAATTGCCGACGAGGCTGTCGATGAACGGCAGCGTGTTGCACGCGATCACAACGCAGGCGCCGGCAAACGTCGCCAGATAAACCGACCAGTCTTTATAGCAGAGATAAATAACAATGAGGAAACCGAGAATACAGCCGATAACGCCCAATGGTTACACCTCTTCTTTTATGATGCGGACTGGTCTGCGTTAAGCGGCTTGCGGTTGACCTTCGGGATCAGGTACATGGACACAACCGCGAGGCAGGTCAGCACAATACCGTAGATGAACGATGCGGTGTAGCCGCCGGTGGAGGCAACGAGCGCGCTGCTGATGCGCGGGGTGATGAGCGTGCAGAAGATCATGTAGCCGAACAGCGCGACGCCGTAGATGCCGCCGGCATAGACCGGGCCGTAGGACTTGTTGATCGTGACGGGGTAAACACTGTTGGTCGCGCCGAAGCCGAGGCCGAGCAGGGCGTAGCCGATGTAGAACATGGCGAGCGACTTTGCGATAATCAGGCAGCCGCCGGAGAGGATGCACAGCACGCCGCAGATGCAGTAGACATGCTTGTAGCTGATCTTGTCGCACAAAGCGCCAAGGAACAGACGGCTGACGGTATTGGCGATAAAGTAAATGGAGACGCCCAGCGTTGCCGCTTCCAGTGTGAAGCCGGCGTCCGTCATGTAGACGGAGAAGCGCGGGAACATGATCATGTACAGCGTCGGGAAAAATGCGGTGCAGAAGATCAGGTGCCAGATCGGGCGGGTCTTGAGCGCGCGGCGGAGCGTATAGCTCTCGAGCTGCGTCTCTGCGCTCGAAGCGGAGGCGGCGAAGCCTGCGGGCGTATAGCCGACCGGCGCCTGCTTGACGCCGAGGGCGCACACGACGCAGATGACCATGGACACGATGCCCACGATGCGCAGCGTGGAGATGATGCCGGTTGACTGCACGAGCTTCGAGCAGATCGGCGCGAGGAATGCGGACGAACCGCCTGTGAAGGCCATGCACAGGCCGGAAACCAGACCGCGCTTGTCCGGATACCAACCGGTGGAAACGTAAGTGGCGACCGTGTAGGCAAGGCCGTTGCCGAGACCCTGCAGGAAGCTGAAGGTCACATACAGCAGCCAGGGGGAAGACTGCGGCACGAAGCTGCTGGTCAGCGTGCCGAGGGGGAACAGGATCGCGCCGAGGAGCATCGCGTTCTTTGCGCCGATCTTTGACATGAGCGTGCCGCCGATCAGTGCGCCGGGCGTCCAGCAAAGCAGCATCGTTGTGCTGACGTTTGCAATGGCGTCGGAGGTCCAGTTAAAATGTTGTGCCAGCGGAGAAACAAACACCGCCGCAGAGTTGGTCACACCGGTGATCAGCAGGATCACCAGGCAGCGGATCAGGATCCCTAGACGTTTGCTGTCCGCGTTCTCGATTGCTTTTCCCATCGAGTTTCTCCTTTCTATTGATGGCTCTTTTGTGCACTCCGTCCGCTGGGCAGACAGCGGGCCGGAGCCTCTGCGCCCGGTCGCTTCGACGGGTCGCAGAGCGCTTTCGTGGATTCCTGTGGGATACGCATCGGTTTTTCTTCGGTTGTGCTCATTATATTTGCTTGCCAGAAAATCGACAATGTTTGCGGCACACAATATCCAGTCAATATTTCGTCAAAGCCACCAATCCACATTTCGCGTCTACGCGCCAAAAAACGGGCCGGCAGTGCTTCTGCCGGCCCGTTTTTTGGCATATTTTGAACTGTTTCGGTCTAGAACGCGACGTTGTTCAGGTAGCCGTCGATCAAAAACGAGAGCTGAAGCGAAAACAGCAGCTCCGTGGTCGAGAGGTTGATTTTGCAGATGTTTTCGATCTGCGCGATGCGGTAATTGACGGTGTTGCGATGCAAAAAGAGCTGTTCGGAGGTATGCGCCTTATTGAAGCCGCACTTGGTGAATACCAGCAGGGTCTTATGGAGCTCCGTTCCCTTCTCACGATCGTAATGAATGAGCGTGTCGAGCGCAGGGTGCCGGATAAACGACAGCAGGCTTTTGTCCTCGACCTGGTCGAGCAGCGCATAGTACACATAGTCGGAGAAAAAGAAGATCTTCTGATCGGAGCGCATTTGCTTGGCCAATTGCAGCGTCTGGAGCAGCATGTTATAGTGCAGGGAGAGCTGATTGTTCTCCTGAAAGCGGTTGCTGATCCCGACCGTGAGCCGGTGCCCCTGAACATATTGCTCCAGCGCTGCGTGCTCCTGCGGCGAGATGGTGCCGTTGTCCACGGCGGGCAGCAGCAGGACAAGGTCGTTTTTGACCACGGAAAAGGCCGTCCTTCCGAAGATGGCCTGCATGTCCGGGATGAGGCGGTTTTTATAATAGGAAGGTTCCTTATAATAAATCGGCCGGATGATGGCCAGACATTTTTGCTCCGGGAAGCTCAGCTTGGCCATCTTCATGCGCCGGTCCATGTTCACGCTCTGCGTGCCGGAGAGGATATCGGTGAACACGTTGTTGAGCTGGGAGGCGCGATAATCGACCCAGTTTCCGTTGTTGTTCCTGACGATGCGCTCCTTGGCGGAGTTGGACAGCAGCGGGATGATCTGCTGCTCCGCCGCGCTGAACTTCCCGCTCTTGCTCACGATGATCACATAGCCCATCATGGTGTTGTCGTAGACAATGCGCGTGCACAGCAGGTAGCGCTGCATATGTTCGCAAAAGAGCGTGAACGGCTTGTCGGACAGGGAGTAGTTGTTCTTGCGGCGGCGATCCTCAATATACTCCATTAAAATATCGCTGCAGTATCCCTGCTCAATGCTCTTCATCCAAAGCGGGTAGTCTACATAGAAATTTTTCGTCTTGGCGACCAGCTTGCCGGTGCTGTCGATCATCACAAACAGATCCCCGGTCGCGTCGGTCATCTTCGTCAATACCCGGTCGAGATCCATGCCGTTGCAGAGCATATACAGGATCTGTGTATAGAGCTGCTGATCGGACTGCTGGTAGCTGAGCAGTTCCTTTACGCTTTGAAACAGAGACGCAAATTCCTTCTCGTCGATCAGCGCGCTGTTGGTCAGGCCGGGCTCCAGTTCGGGGGAAAGCTTCCCGTAGTACAGCAGGTTGATTGGGAGCACCGTGTCCGGCGTCAAATGGCTTGCGTCGGAAAAATAGAGCGTGCTGGCCTGCACGTCGCTCTGTCCGGGCGCGAGGATGTTGACATCGGCCAGCTCACAGTCCGACCGGATGTCGATATTCATCAGCATATGCGGTTGGCTGGCTGCGTGCAGCTTGGAGATCAGTTCGGAAAATTTCATGGCTCCCTCCTGTATCCGCAATTTGTTAAAATTTTATTTTATAATGATTGTACTACATTTATGCAGCTGGACGCAACCGGCCTTTTTTGTGCTGCGCAACAAAAAAAGCGATGCGGGTTGTGCACGGCGCACAACGGCGCGCAAGCAGTCTGCCGGTTCGTTCCCTGACCGGGTATCCGGGATTGTCGGTCCCGCACAAAATCAAGCATTTTTTTGGTGTTTTGTGCATATGGAAATCCGGGGAGAAACTCGTTAAAGTATTTGCAAAGGCACGGGAGCGGCGGCAGAATCCGCATCCCATGTTATTCCTGCACAAACTGGTACAAATCGGTTTCGGAATTATCCTGAGAAAGAGAAGATGTTCCCTATGAAGTATGAAAAATTATTTCAACCCGGAAAGATCGGCAATCTGGAGCTGCGCAACCGCGTCGTTATGACCGCCATGGGCGCGCTTATGGGCGACTGGAACGGCTGCACAACGCCGGAGCAGATCCGCTTTTATGAGGACCGCGCCAAAGGCGGCTGCGGCCTGATTATCCCGGAATTCACGTCGATCGACGCAGACAGCGGCCACTGCAATCCCATCCAGCTCGGCATCTACGACAGCCGTCAGATCAAGAGCTTTGAGCTGATTTGCGAGGCCGTGCACCGTCACGGCGCCAAGATCTTTATCCAGTTGCACCACGGCGGCCGCGAAGCGCCCCCGGCCTGCAACGGCGGCCGCCAGGCCATGGCGCCGAGCGTGGAGCTCAACTCCGTCGTTGGCCGCGCAACGATCCTGCCGCGCGAGATGACCATTGAGGACATTGACAATCTGGTCGAAAAATACATTCAGGCTGCCATCAATGCAGAGCTGGCCGGCGCCGACGGCGTGGAGGTTCACGCGGCGCATGGTTACCTTGTGCAGCAGTTTTTGAGCCCCTATACCAACAAGCGGACCGACGAATACGGCGGAAGCATGGAAAATCGCTGCCGGTTCCTCGTGCGCATCCTCACCGGCATCCGTGCCGCCGTCAGCCGCGATTTTGTCGTCGGCGCCCGCATCAACGGCGATGACTTCGTCGAGGGCGGCAATGATCTGGCCGCCTGCACAGAGATCGCCAAGTATCTTGAGCAGTACGTGGATTACTTCAACGTCTCCTGCGGCGTCTACGCCAGCGCGCCGACGATGATCGAGCCGTGCTACAATCCCGAAGGCTGGAGAAAGAATCTGGCCAAGACCATCAAGGCTGCCGTGCATGTGCCGGTCATCGCCGTCAACACGATCAAGCACACCGAGACGGCAGAGCGCTTCCTGCAGGAGGGCGTGAGCGATTTTGTCGGCCTGTCCCGGATGCAGCTGGCCGATCCGGATGTGGTCAAAAAGGCCATGGCGGGGCGCGAGGATTTAATCCGCAAGTGCCTCGGCTGCATGAACTGCAACAAATCCGTTGTCGCCGGCAAAAACCTGCACTGCGCAATCAACCCGGTCACCGGCCGCGCAACGGTCTATGGGGATGAAAACCTCGTCAAGACCGGTGCAGACCGCACGGTCGCGGTCGTGGGCGGCGGCCCCGGCGGCATGCAGGCTGCGCTCCTGCT
>JABLYK010000069.1 GCA_018265835.1 Oscillospiraceae bacterium
GCCGCTTGCGGTGCGGGATGACCTTGCGCTGTCATTCTGACGCAGGGAAGGTGGCACGGCGTAAGCCGTGACGGATGAGGTGTCCTAGTGTTCGTACCTCGGCGTCGTAGGGGACGATGCCCACATCGACCCGAGTTCTATTCCACCCCATTTCTTTCTGCTCGTGCAGAAAGAAACCGGGTGGAGCCTGAAAGAAAGACACGCCAAAGGGGGTGACTGTCATATCACCCCCTTTGGAAACCCCCGCTTCGGCACCGGAGCATAGTGACACCCGCTTGACCAGATGCAACCACTAAGATGCTACGCAGGCTGTCATCTGGCGCGAACGCAAGCGGTTCGCGCGCCGAAACCGTCGTCCAACCTTTTGGGGCGGCGGGTGATACGCAACCCAGTACGCATTCCCCTCATCAGTCGGCTCCGCCGACAGCTTCCCCCGGAGGGGGAAGCCTTGGCTCGGTGCGTAACGCGCCCCGCATCCTCGAACCGAAGCCCAGCGCAGCGGGTTCGGTTCGATAGACGAGGAATGAAGAAGCGGATACGGAGACGGCGCGTTTACGCGGCGGCGGAGTGGAGCGCGTTCATTCCGAGTACGTGCTGCAGGTCTCGATTCTGCGGATTGCGGCGTCGTTCAGGCGGACGGCGACCTTGGTGGCCTTCCAGCCGACGGACGCGCGCTGGTTCAGCGGGTCGGCGGTGCCGGCGGAGCCGAGCTGCTTGACAATGTGCTCCAGCCCGCCGCCGGTGATCTCGGTGGTGCCGTAGCCGTCCGCGCCGAGCACGAGCGTGACGTACACATCGCGGCCCTGCGCGCCGGCCTCGCCGGGGTAGATGACGGTGTTGTCCGCCGCGGTGACGGCGGTGTCCAGCGTCAGAGACGAGGTGGTGTTCGCCGTGACCTTGGCGCGGGCGCTGCCGATAATCACATAGCGCCCGACCAGCGCGTTGGCGGCGACCGTGCCGCCGTCGAAATTGACGGTTGTCGCGTTCGTCGCCGCGCCGTTGACGGTCAGCGTGCGGCTGTCGGACGCCAGATCGTCCGCGTGGAAGATGCGCGCCTCGGTGCTCTCGACGAAGCGGCAGCCCTCGATCTTGCCGATCTCGCCCTCGTACATGTGCTCGGTGTCCACGTACTGGTGCGGGCTGAGCCACTTCGGGTCGTTCATGAGGTCGTAGGCCACGTCCGGGTGAATAATCACCGGGAAGGCGCCGTCGATGCGGTGGCAGTTCGCGTTTTTCAGCGCGCGCACGGCGCGGCGGATGCAGTCCACGGTGAGGTAGTTGTTCTCGGCGGCGTTGTCGGAGCCGCCGCGCAGCAGGTAGCGGGCGGAGACGCACTCGTCCGCGTACTGGACGTTGTCGCCGCCGACGAGCACCTCGCGGGTGATGGTGTCGAGCGTGCGGCCGGCCTGCGCGCCGAGCAGCTTCGTGGCCATGATGAGGTTGTTGTCGATGGCGGTGAGCAGCAGGATGTCGCTCATCTGGATGTAGCCGCCGTACTGGCGCACGGTGGCCTCGACGGTGGTCATGCTGAGACTCTGGCCGTCGGGCGTGACGCCCTCGGTCAGCGCGGTGAGGGCCTTGTCCAGCGCGGCGAACCGGCGAAACTGGATCGTCTTGCCGCCGTTGGCCGGGATCGGGTGCTTCTGCGCGAACTGGTCGTGTACCAGCTCCGGCTCAGCCGCGTCGATCAGGTAGTCCGAGTAGAAGGTCTTCATCTCCTCGGACAGGCTCTGCTGTGTGGTTACCTGCGTGTTGCCGTCGAACAGGCGCAGGTTCATCGGGATGGGTTCATTTGTCATGGAAAAACTCCTTTTTGAACTTCGTTTGACAACCCAACGAAGTGGTTGTCAAACGAGGGGATGCGGCCTGCTCTGCAGGCCGTTGTGTAAACTGTACGTTCTCTGGATACGCGGCGGCGAGCTGCCGGAAGCCGGTGCAGGCCACGAGGAACGCGGTGCGCACGCCCTCCCCCGCGCGGGCGGCGATCACCGCGTCACCCGGCTGCAGGCGCAGCGCAGTCACGTCCGCGCCCAGCTCCCCGAGCGCGGCGGCGAGGGTGCACACGAGCGTGGACGCCGCCGCGCACACGATGTCGCTGCCGGGGTGGAAGTCCGCGTGGCCGGTGACGCGCAGGGCGTATTCCCCCGCCCGGTGGGTGAAGCGGGCGCGGGTCACAGGTGCAGCTTCACCTGCTCGCCGCGGGCGGCGCGGCGGGCGATGTCGGCGCGGTCGGCGCGGCTCATGCGCGACACGTCCGGCCGCACGAGGATGCCGCCGCCGGAGCCGAGGCCGTTTTCACCGGGGCGCGCGCCGCGCACGCGGATGTGCTCGGCCACGCGATTCTCCGCCTGCCGCGACGCGCGGCACACCGCCGAGCGCAGCAGCTCGTCCGCGTGCAGGGCGAAGTACGCGTTTTCCAGCGGCACCCCGGCGCGCAGCATCGCGCAGAACGACGCGTCCGCGAGCGCGGCGTGCAGGTCAAAGTCCGGGCAGCGCTCCGAGAGCGCCCCGGCGGCGCGGCTCCACGTCTCGGTCTGCTCCTGCACGTACCGCTGCGCGGCGGCGGCGCGGTGCGCACGTGCCCGCGTCAGAACGGACTCGCTCCGTTCTTCCTTTTCCTCCGAGACCGCTTCGCTGGCTCTCGTCGGAGATGCGGGGGGCGCCGCGCCCTCGCCGTCAAATAACCTCAGATTGAAGTAATCTTTCATCGTACCTTTTCCTCCTCTATCTGAAACTCCCCCGCATCCCCCAGACGCAAGCTTACCTTGCGGCTGGGCAAGGAAGAACGAGGAAGCAGATATGGAATTTTCGCGTTTACGCGGAAATGGAATGGCGCGCGCTCGTTCTGACGTCATTTTGCATTTTCCTCCTGTACCTGAAGCTTCAGCCGCGCGGCGCGCACAAGCGGATCCTCCGCGCCGGACGTAGCGCCAACGGGCGCGCCGGTCGAACCGCCTGGCTGCGCACCCGCTCTCACGTCCTCCATCACTTTCTCGCGCCCCTCGAACGACATCATCTCCAGCATCGGCAGCGCCTGCTGCGCGCGCGCCGGGTCGAACACGCCGAGCTGATAGAGCTGCTTTGCCAGCTCGTTTTGCGACGCGGTGGCGTAGGGGCTTTGCTTCTGCGCGTGGACGGACACGTCGAACACCGCCATGCGGCAGAGCGGCGCGCCGAGCGCGTCCGTGCCGGTCTCGTGCGGGCGCAGCCCGGCGTTGGAGTAGTCCGCGAAGGCGTAGCCCTGCGCGCCGGGCACGGTCACGCGGAACGGGCGCGTCTCGGTGTAAAACTCGCGGATCAGCTCGATCATCAGCTCCACGACCTGCACGAACGCGCGGTAGGACGCGCGGATCACGTCGCGGCTGGACTTGCTGCCCGCCTCCTGCAGCGCGGCGATGGCGCTCGCCGCCGTGACGCCGCCGGAGACGCCGCCCTGGTTCACGTCGCGGCTGTTGCTCGTCTCCTTCAGCTCGTTGATCTTGAGCTGCAGGACGTTCACCCACTGGCTGTCCATGTTGTACAGACTGATCTGGCGCAGGCGCTCCTCGTCGATGCTGCCCTCGACCTCGACGAGGGGGTTCGACCAGTCGAGGAACTCCTGCACGTTGACGCCGCTGCCCTTTTTGACCCAGAAGCGCGGGCGCGCGGCCTTCATGGACATTTCGAGCAGGTTGCCGCTCAGCCGGTCGATGTACTGCTGCGGATCCTTGCTCACGGCGATCATGCCGAAGCCGCAGGGTGTGCCCGCCTCGGGGTACATCACGTCGAACACGACGGGGTAGCGCCCGTGGGCGTAGAAGCCGTCCGCCATGGCGGGGTCGTTCTCGCTGGCGTAGAGCAGGGAGTCGCCGGTGAACTTGATGAGGTGCAGCACGGTGCGGCCGTCGGGCAGGCGCTTTTTGTAGTACCAGTCCACGACGATGCTCATGTCGGTGGTGTCCACCGCGTCGTCGTAGAGGTACTGCGCCAGCTCCACGCCGCAGTTGCCGGGCTGCACGTCGGGGTAGGCGGCGGTGATGTCGTCGTTCGGCACGAGCGCGCAGAGAAAGAGGTTGCGGCTCTCCTGCAGGTCGGTGATGCCCGGCTCCCAGAACAGGTTCAGCAGGTCGAGCCGGCGCAGGGCGATGTCGCCCAGCCCGTTTTCGCGCTGCGGGTCCCAGAACACGCCGTAGGCGGCGCAGCCGTGCTTGAGCTTGTACCACCACGCGTCCGACCAGACCTGCTCGAAGCCGTTTTTCTCCAGCAGCGCGGGCACGACGGCGGACAGCGCGCGGGCGTCCGGCTCGTCGGCGGGGCTGCGCGGGAGGACGACGGCCTCGGGGTAGCTGTCCATGGCGTCGGCGTGCTTGGCGGTGATGGCGTTGAAGAGCCACGCGCTGGTTGGCTCAACGGGGTCGTCGCCGCGTGCGCGGCTGCGGCTGCGCAGATACTGCCAGTGGCGCAGGCGGTACCATTCCTCGTCGGCGACGATGCGCGCTTCCAGCGCGCGCTTGCCGTCCTTGTAGCGGCGCAGCAGCTCCACGCCGCGCGCCACGTCCTCGTCCGTGACGGCGGGCAGGACGGCGGATTCGATTTGGGGTTCGTTCATGTATACGCTCCTTATCAATGTAACTTGGGTGGGGTGCAATTCGCATCGCAGTTGGTTCTATCCAGCCCCGTATCACGCACCAGCCAAAAGGCCGAAGCCTCCACCGACGCGCGCGAACCGCTTGCGTTCGCGCCAGACGACGGCCAGCGTAGCATCTTAGTGGTTGCATCTGGTCAAGCGGGTGTCACTGTGCTCCGGCGCCGAAGCGGGGGTTTCCAAAGGGGGTGATATGACAGTCACCCCCTTTGGCGTGT
>JABLYK010000070.1 GCA_018265835.1 Oscillospiraceae bacterium
CCCGAGCCGCCAGCGGCGGCGACAAAGTGCTCTGGGAGTGCATCGACCCCTACGAGGGGGATGGGCATGTATCGCACGCCACCTCATCCGACCGCCCTTCGGGCGGCCACCTCCCCCTCACCAGCCGCGATCATACCGCCCCACGCTCCCCGCATCGAGCGGGTCGAACACCACCGGCGTGCGCGCGGGCACAATGCGCGGCGCAATCGGGTCGTACTGGCAGAGATAGCGCATCTCGTCGGCGATGTGATCCTCCTGCCGGGTGTCCACGTCCTCGGGGCTGTTCGCGCTGTAGCGCAGCAGCGGCAGGGTGCGGATGGTGTCCCGGCAGTTCGAGAACACGTACAGCATCGGCACGCCCTCGCCGTCGAACGCCATGCGGTAGTGCATCTGCATCCAGCCGGGCAGGCGCTTGTTGTCGCCCGGCTCGAACCAGACGCCGTGCCGGTCGGCGATATCGGCGATGGAGTCGCCGCGGCTCGCGTCCCAGATGGCGGGGTCGGCCACGCCCTGGATGCGCCGCCCGCGAAGCCACCGGTGCGTGGACTCGATCTCGCGGATCTTCTCGAAGATGTGGTCGGGCGCCCAGCGCACGCCCACGTCCGGCTCGCCCTGCACGCAGCCGTACAGCTCCAGAATGCGGTACAGCCGCTTGTCGTAGTCCACCGCCCACCAGCCGCACGAGAACGGCTTGGCGTAGCCGAAGTCGAAGCTGCGGTAGATGCGCCACGAGTCGGGGATCTCGAACGGGTCGATCACGTGCGTCCAGCGGCGGTCGCGGTAGTGCGCGGGGTCGTCGCGAAACTCGCAGAACACCTGCCCCTCGTACACGTTCCAGTCGCCCTCCAGATGCGCGCGGCGGCGCGCGGGCGGCAGCGCCTCCAGCCGCCGGAGGTAGCCGGGGTCGCGCTCCATCAGGATGCGGTTGTCATAGACCTTCGCCGGGATAAATACATAGTCCTTCGGGTCCTCTCCGTTCCGGTACTGCCGGTCGATGAACAGCCGCTTGATGTAGGCGTGCCCCGGGCCGCCGGGGTTGCAGGTGTAGTAGATGCGGGGGGTAAAGTCTGCGCGCGTGGTGCGCAGGCAGGTGGCGATGAACACGAGCCAGTCCGGCTCGAAGTTGGTGGCCTCCTCGAAGCCGATGACCTCGTATTCCTGCCCCTGATACTGGGCGCAGTCGCTGTCGTTGTCGCAGTAGCCCATGCACAGTCTGGAGCCGTTCGGGAAGAGGAACGCGCGCTCGGTGCTGCTGTAGCTGGCGTAGCCGTGCAGCTCGCGCAGGAGCGGCACGATGTGGTTGTGGCGCAGCTCGGGGAGCGTGCGGCGCAGCAGCAGGAGATTCAGGTTGTCGTAGCGCATGGCGAGCAGGACGAGCTTGCGGCGCATGGCCCAGCTCTTGCCGCCGCCGCGCGCGCCGCCGTAGGCGATGTTGGCGGCCTCGGCCTCAAAAAATTCCCTCTGCCGCGCAGAGGGAGCTTCGTTTGCAAGAATGTCAAAAATGGGTGGTGTGTTGGGCATGGGGAAAGACCTCCTGAAAATATCAAGTGAAGAGTGAAAACAGTGAAAGAGTGAAGAGTTGTGGTAATTTTAAATTTGCAGCGCTCCGCGCTGCACCGCAGTTTTTCACCCTTCACCCTTCACCCTACCGGCTCCACGTCTCCAGCTCGCCCTCGAACTTCACGGCGGCGGGCGCGGCGCTCTTCCCGTCGGCGGGTCTGGACGCGGCGGCAGTCTTGGGCACGGTGCGGTCCAGAATCATCCCCGCCGCCTTCAGGCGCGTCTCCTCCTTCACCTCGTCGTTTTCCAGCAGGCTCGTCAGAAACGCCATCGCCTGCTGCGCGGCCTTCGCGCCAAAGCCGGGCTTCGCCGTCATTGGCTCAGCTCCCGCTCGCGGAAGGACAGCACGTAGTCGTCCGCGTCCTCCACCGCCGCGAACACGTACCGCCCCAGCGCCGTGCGCACGTCGTCCTTCGCCAGGCGCACCGTGCCGCCCGCAGCCGAGTGCGTGCACAGCGCCGCCAGCACCGCAGCCGAAAGCTCCAGCGCCTGTTCGTAGCCCTCGCGCTGCTCCTTGAGCCTGGCGATCTCCCGTTCCCGGTTTTGCAGCGTGAAGCGCAGCCGGGCGCGCGTCTGCTCCAGATCGTCCACACGCTGCCGCAATTCCCGATTTGTCATAGTTCGTCCTCCTGCGTCTCCGCCAAAGCCGTCCGGCGGCGGGTGTTGAAAAATTGTTGAAAACTTTTTCTTTCTTTTGCTTTCTTAAGAGTGGTTTGGTACGGTTTGGTTGTGTTTGGTTTGGTTGTGTTAGGTAGCAGCGTGACTGTCACGCTCAGAGGCCGCATCGGCCTCCTTCGCCTGACGCAGCTTTTCGCGCCGCTTGCGCTGCCGGTCGCGCGCCTGAATGCGCTGCAGCTCGCGTACCTCGTTCAGCCGCCCCGCATACTCGTTCCAGTCGTGCAGGCGCAGGTCTTCGTCCACAAACCCGACCGTGATGAGCGTCTGCAAAAGCTTTCCCGGCGGCCTGCCGGTGTATTGGCAGACCTCGGCGATCTCCTCCGGCGTAAAGCGCGCAAGGTCGCCGTCGGGGGCGTTGTCGAGCGCCCACAGCCACAGCAGGCACAGATGCCCGACGGCCTGCGGCGTGCGGATGCGCAGCTCCCGTTTGAGCCGCATGAGCTTTCCGCTCTGCGGCAGTGTCTGGTGTAATTCAATCCAAGCCACGGCGTCGGAATGGACTCCATATCCCTCGCTTCCCCGGCAAGCGGGAAAGCTCGTCCATTCCGTCATTCCTCCTTTTTCGTGCCGCAACCACTTCGTTGGGTTGCGTCACGAGATTTTTGCGGGCGCGTTCCTCCTACTGGGTGCGACGCGCACCTAGCCCAAGGCTCCCTTGTGTAAAGGGAGCTGTCAGCGAAGCTGACTGAGGGATTGTCTTCAAGAACCAGTGACAACCCCTCCGTCACGGCTGCGCCGTGCCACCTCCCCTTACACAGGGGAGGCTCTGGGTAGGTACGATACGTTCCCTCTAATTCCAGACTACTATGCATTTGCATAATTGTCAAGCGTATTCCCCGCTTTTTTTATATTTTTTTGAGTTCCTGGCGCACGCTGCCGCCGCTCGTTCACAATCTTTTGGCGGTTTATTCGCAGTTTTTTTGATGTTTGTTCACGCATTTGACATAAGTAGCGGGTAGGATAAGGGCATACAAAGCAAGGGCCCAAATCAACCCGGAGGCGACAATATCATGAGCGAACCCTTTGATCCCCATACCGAAACAACCGGCGTTCCGGAAGCCGACGCGCCCACCCCGGCCGGCGAGACTCCAACCGACACCGCAGCGTCCCCCTTCGCGGCGGACGGCACCTACCGCATGGTCCGTCCGGACGAGCAGCGGGAAGCGGAGCCGGATGCGCCCAGATCCTACGAGGACGCAAGCTATCGCACGCAGGAGCAGTCCTCCGCCGTGCCCCCGCGCTGCTACACGCCGGAGCCGCCTCCGGCCCGGGAAAAGAAGCCGAAAAAGTCCGGCGGCAACAAGCTGTTCTGGAAGCTCGCGTGCCTGTGCCTGGTGTGCACGCTGCTGGGCGGCGGCGTCGGCGGTGTGATCGGTGCATCGCTCTCCGGCGGCCAAACCGCAGAGGCGGCTGCGCCGACCCCGACCCCGAACAGCACCGGCCCGCTCGTCACGCAGCCGGCCAGCTCCGGTTCGATGAGCGCGAGCGACATTTACGCCGCAGCCTGCCAGCAGGTCGTCGGCATCACCACGGAGCTGACCTATCAGAACTTCTTCGGCCAGACCAGCTCGCAGGCCGTGAGCGGCAGCGGCTTCATCATCACGGAGGACGGCTACATTCTCACGAACTACCACGTCATCTCCTACGCCGCGCAGGGCAACTATGATATCACGGTCATGACCTACGACGGCACCTCCTACACCGCGAAGATCGTCGGCGTGGATGCGAGCAACGACATCGCCGTGCTGAAGATCGACGCGACGGGGCTGACGCACGTCAACTTTGGCGACAGCGACGAGATGTCCGTGGGCGACACGGTCTATGCCGTGGGCAACCCGCTCGGCGAGCTGCAGTTCACCATGACGACCGGCCACGTCAGCGCGCTTGACCGCACCATCACCACCGACGAGGGCAGCGTGCCGATCAACATGTTCCAGATCGACGCGGCGGTGAACTCCGGCAACTCCGGCGGCCCCGTGTATAACGACGCGGGTCAGGTCATCGGCATCGTCACCGCGAAGTACAGCTCCTCCGGCGTGGAGGGTCTGGGCTTCGCCATCCCGATCAACGACGCGGTGAATCTCGCCAACGAGCTGATGGAAAACGGCGTTGTGACCAACAAGGTGCAGCTCGGCATCACCACGCAGACCGTGCCCGCGAGCGTCGCGCAGTACTATAACATGGTCGAGGGCGCATATGTCTACTCGGTGAACGAGGGCAGCTGCGCCGAGAAGGCGGGCCTGCAGATTGGCGACATCATCACCGCCGTCGGCAGCAAGGAGATCGCCTCCAGCGACGCGCTCAAGGCCGCGCTGCGCGGCTTTGCGCCCGGGGACACCACGGATCTGACCGTCTACCGCGGCGGCAAGACCGTCACCGTGCCGGTCACGCTCGACGAGTCAGAATGACAGCGCAAGGTCATGCGGCGGCGAAAGCGCCGCTGCATTGACCGGCGCAGTCATTCTTCCTTTCCCAGCCGCAAGTCAAGCTTGCGTCTGGGGGAT